>NZ_JBNTJU010000005.1:0-200424 GCF_051195015.1 Halococcus sp. AFM35 | reverse complement strand
GCCGGCTCCGGCACGACCGCCCCCGTCGACAACACGTACCGATGGCGCTCTATCGGGTCCACCACCGCCAACCCCTCCGGTGACCGCTCGAAGGTTGGCCGTATCATCGATATCCGCCTCTGTGGAGACCCTTCATGTACCGGCATATCCCGTTACATACTGTGAGCAGCCGCCACGACAAAAACGTATTGACGATAGCTGCCGGCGTTAGGCGGATGCGCTTGAGTCTATCTCCTCGCCGATGGTGACGAACCCGTACCCACAGTCGGGACAGCGCCATTTCGCCTTCTCGCCGAGATGGAGCGTCGTGCTCGCGGCACGATAGAACAGTTGCTGGTCGTCACACACCGGACAGCGCTGTTCGCGTTCGAGGCTCATAGCATGGAATGACGGCCACCATCCCTCAATCTACTGGTTTTACACACGGCCTATTCGAGCGACATCGCCCGGTTCTGGAAGCTCCCACCACAGGAACACTCGCCCGGATGCGTCTTTCGCTCGACGATTTTGCCACACTGGAGGCACTCGTAGGTCGATTCGTTCCCCGACTCCTCGACGACATCGTACATACCACCGTGTACTCCGCCAGTATTAATAATCCTTATGCCACCGTGATATATTATCACAATAGTGGGCGTGGACGCGATGACCGCGGTATGTAGTGACAGTAAAAGGTCGGTGACCAGCACGACCGCTGAACCGGCCTACTCGTGCTCGCCGAGCGCCGTATCCGGGGAGAGTCGTGAGAGGTCGGCGTGGTCGCCGAGCGGTGTCGCGGCCGCGCGGTAGCTCGCATAGAGGTCTTCGGCCCACTCGCGGGCGGCGGGCGCGTCGGTGTCGGCGTACGTTCGCAGGAGACCGGTGTCCTCGTCGTAGATGCCGACGCCGACACGCTCCGCACAGAGCGTCAGCCCGAACGGCAGGTCGTCGTGGACCAGTATCGAGAAGTTGCCGCTCGCGAAGACTCGTTCGGCACGCTCGGGGTTCGCATCGAGAAGCCCTTCGACGACGCTCGGCGGGAAGACGACCTCGGTCGCCATCCCCTCGACGATGCGCTCGTAGAGGGCGTCGATGTGCAGCGGGTTGATGGTCGCCGGGTCGAGACCACGGAGTTCGTCGGTGTTCCCGACGAGCGTCATGAACCGCTCGACCGGCCGATACGGATTGCCGGGTGCGGCGGTCGTGACGGTCGCATCGGCGAACGCCCGCACGTCGAAGGCGATGTCGTTTGCGTGTGCAGCCGCCACCACCGGCGCGAGGTCCCACACCGCCTCGATGGTCGCCGCGAACGCCGTGACTTCCGTCGCACACACCGCTCCTAACGGCGTGAGTACGAACGCACCCGCCTCACGCTCGATGAGACCGTGCTCCCGAAGCGAGCGCGTGAGGCGGTGTACTGTTGATTTCGAGACGTCGAGGTGTGCTTCGAGTTCGCGTCGGTCCATCGACCCGGCTTCCTGTAGCGCTGCGAGCACTGGCGCACGCCTGACGAGTTCGACGAGCCGCTCGGTGTCCATCCACGTGATGTTTCGTCACGTCGGTAATAAACGTATCTCCGGGGAGCCGTCGATTGAACCCTTCCCCTCCCCCACGGCGCGCCGATAGAGCGCGGTTGGCGGCCGGCGTCGGGAGCGAGTAATCGCCGACGAAAACGGCGACCACGCGGACGACCTCGCTGTGAAATCGTGACTGTCGATAACGCGAGCCGCCGAACGCGAACGATATCCAACGCCTTTTGTCCGTCCTCGTGGAAGTCATCGGCGATGCAACGAACGAGTCGGCGACGGTTCCTCGCTGGCATCGGCACGGCCAGTGCCGCACTCGCGGCGGGCTGTAGCACCGGCGGTTCCTCCGGTGGGAGCGGCGACAGTGCCGGCGGCACCACCGAGAGCACCGGTGGTGGGACGACGAACGACGGGAGCGCCAGTGCGAACACCACCAACAGGGGCGACCGAACGACCGGCGGCAGCGAGACGACGAGCGGGAGCAGCGGTGGCGGCAGCGCCACTGGCGGCGAGACGACGGTTGCGGCCGGCCCGAACGGGAGACTCGTCTTCGAACCGACGGCGGTCGAGGTCGGGGTCGGCGACACGGTGGTCTGGGAGTTCAAAAGCGCCGGCCACAACGTCAGCGCGGTCCCGAAGGACAGCGAGAAAGTGAGCATTCCAAACGGCGCGAAACCCTTTGCCTCCTACGAGAGCGGCGACCTCTACGCCGTGGTCCCGGAGGGAGAGACCTACGAACACACCTTCGAGACGCCCGGGGAGTATACGTACGTTTGTATTCCACACGTGGCCTCCGGCATGGTCGGCACGGTCACGGTCACGGAGTGAGGCGACCACGGAAGGGAAATCCACTTACTCGCCGCCGAGAACTCCCGGTATGGTCAGAGGGCGATACCCGTGCGCGTGATCATCGTCGGAGCCGGGCAGGTCGGCTCCTCGATTGCCGAGAGCCTCGCCGACGACCACGAGGTCGTCGTGGTCGACACCGACGATGGCCGCGTCGAGTCGCTCACCTACTCGCTGGACGTGCTCGCCATCGAGGGCGACGGCACGTCGCTTTCGACGCTGCGGGAGGCGAACATCGAGACGGCCGACATGCTCATCGCGAGCACCGACGACGACGAGACGAACATCGTCACCTGCGCGACGGCCAAGACCGCGAGCGACGCGTTCACCATCGCCCGGGTCAGGTCGACGAACTACCTCGACACCTGGGAGGAATCCGGCGGTGCCTTCGGCGTCGACTTCATGGTGTCGACGAACCTGCTGGCCGCCGAGACCATCACCCGCGTCATCGGGCTACCGGCCGCCCAGAACGTCGACATCTTCGCCGAAGGCGGCGTCCTGCTGGCGGAGTTCTGCATCCCCGACGACAGCCCCATTGCGGGCCGGACGGTCGCCGAGGCCGACCACTTCAGCGAACTCACCGTCGCGGCCGTGCTCCGCGAGGAGAGTGTCCTCATCCCGGAAGGCGAGACGAGACTCGAAGCCGGCGACGAGATAGTCGTCATCGGTAGTCCCGAGAGCACGCGCGCGTTCGCCGCCGGACTCGCGCCCGACCGCGACAGCGACGGACAGGACGTCGTCATCATCGGCGGGAGCGAAATCGCCGTTCAGACGGCCCACCTGCTCGAAGACCGGGGGCTGCACCCCCGACTCATCGAGCGCGACGAGGTGCGCGCCCGCGAACTCGCCGAGGCCCTTCCCCATACTACCGTCATGTCGAGCGACGCCACCGACCGGGAGTTCCTTGCCCGCGAACACGTCGGCGACGCGGACGTGGCCATTGCCGCGCTCGGCTCCGACGAGAAGAACCTGCTGGCCTCGCTGCTCGCCACGCGCGTCGGCGTCTCTCGGACGGTGGCGGTCGTCGAGAGCGCCGAGTACACCGACCTCTTCGAGGCGGTCGGCGTCGGCGCGGCCATCAACCCGCGCGATGCGACCGCCGAGGAGATAATCCGCTTTACCCTCGACGGCCACATGGAAAACATCGCCATCATCGACCACGACCGCGCGGAGGTGCTCGAAATCGAAATCGACGACGACAGCGCCCTCGCCGGCCGCCCCATCAGCGACGCCGCCGCCGAGCTTCCCGCGCGCGTGACCATCGGCGCGATAACGCGCGACGGCGAGTTCATCACGCCGCGGGGCGATACGGTGGTCGAGGTCGGCGACCACGTCGTCGTCTTCGCCGAAACCAGCGACGTCGACGCGGTGGCGAGCCGCATCTGATGGCGATTCGGGTCGACGTCCGCACGAGCGCGAGCCTCCTCGGCACCGTTCTCCAAGCCCTGTCAATCCCGCTTTCCGCACTCATCGGGGTTGCCGCCCTCTACGGCGACCCACTCCTCCCGTTCGCCACCCCGATGGTGCTCTCGCTCGCCGTCGGCACCGGGCTGGCGCGCTACGAGCGCTCGACGCCCGGCCCGCGCGAGGCGTTCTTGCTGGTGGCGCTCGCATGGCTCGCGGTCGCGCTCGTCGGGACCGTTCCGTTCGTTCTGGTCGGCGCGGGCACGCTCGCCACTCCCGTGAACGCCCTCTTCGAGTCGATGAGCGGTATCACTACCACTGGCGCGACCGTCATCGCCGACTTCAGTGTCCATTCGCGGTCGATACTGCTCTGGCGGAGCGTCCTCCAGTGGCTCGGCGGGCTCGGGGTGCTGGTGCTCGCGGTCGGGCTACTCTCGGAGCTTGCGGTCAGCGGCGCACAGCTGATGGAGACCGAAACCCAGACACAGGACGTCACCAAGCTCACGCCCAAAATCGCCAGTACGGCTCGTCTGCTCGGTGGTATCTACGCCGGTCTCACGGGATTGATGGTGGTCGTCCTGTTCGCGCTGTATCTCGCTGGCGTCGCGCCGGCGATGACGCTCTACGACGCGGTGGCGCACGCGCTCACCGCGGTCTCGACGGCGGGCTTTTCCCCGAGGGCCGCGAGCATCGGCGCGTTCTCGCCGGCGGTCCAGTGGGCGGTCATCCCGTTCATGTTCGTCGGCGCGACCAACTTCGTGTTGCTCTACCATCTGTTACAGGGCGACCCGAGCCGGCTGCGAAACAGCGAGGAGTTTCGCTTCTATCTCACCGTCGTCCTCGGCGCGACCGCGCTCGTCGCCGCGTCGCTCGCCCTCAACGGCCGGTTCGTAACCGTGGAGGCGACGCTGCGTCACGCGCTCTTTCAGGTGGTCTCCATCGTCACCACCACTGGGTATGCGACGGTCGATTTCGACGCGTGGTCGACGCTGCCCCGACACGTCCTCTTTCTCGGGATGTTCGTCGGCGGGATGGCCGGTTCGACGACCTGCTCCATCAAGACCGTGCGCTGGCTGGTCGTGCTGAAGGCCTTTCGGCGCGACCTCTTCACCGCCATCCATCCCGAGGCGATTCGTCCGGTGCGCCTCACGGGGTCGCCGGTCGACGAGAGCACCATCCGAGACATCTACACCTACACGCTCGTGAGCATCGTGATTTTCTCGCTGCTGACGGTGTTCGTCGTCGTCGATGCGGCACGGGCCGGCCTCGCCCTCAGCGAGTTCGAGGCGATGGGCGCGGCGGCCTCTACCTTCCTCAACATCGGTCCGGCCTTCGGCTTCGCCGGTCCCTACGGCAGTTACGCGGGCTTTCCCGCCTCGACGAAGCTCGTCATGACAGTGTTAATGTGGCTCGGGCGTATCGAAATCCTGCCCGTGCTCGTGCTCTTCACGCGCGCGTTCTGGCGGTCGTAGAGCGATGGACTAATCCGGGCGACAGTCACCAACCCGAACGTGGCTTCACTGTGGTCGATGGGACGGCTGCGCGTCGATTGGCGGACGAGCGTCGGTCTCGTCGGCACGGTAGTGAAGTACCTCTCGGCGACGCTGCTCGTCCCGCTCGCGGTGGCGCTGTTCTACGAGCGGGACGTGCTGACGTTCGCCGTCGCGTTCGTCATTACTGTGGTCGTCGGGGTGGCGCTCGAACGCGTCGAACCGGATCCCGACCTCGGCGCGCGCGAGGGGTTTCTGATGGTCGCGCTCACATGGTTGGTGGTTGCGCTCGTCGGGATGGTGCCCTACCTCGTTGCGGGGTTCGTCGGCACCGAATCCACCCTCGCCCAGCCCGAGAACGCCCTCTTTGAGTCGATGAGCGGGTTCACCACCACCGGGGCGACGGTGATGGGCGAGATATCCTTCGAGCAGCATTCGCACGCCCTGCTCCTGTGGCGACAGCTCACCCAGTGGCTCGGCGGGATGGGTATCGTCGTGCTTGCCGTGGCCATCCTCCCCGAACTCTCGGTCGGCGGCGCACAGCTGATGGATGCCGAAGCGCCCGGCCCGGGCATCGAGAAGCTCACGCCGCGCATCGCCGAGACCGCGCGCGTGCTCTGGCTCGCCTATTTGGGCTTCACCCTCCTGGAGATGCTCTTGCTCTACGGGCTGCATCTCGCCGGGCTCGCCCCGAACATGGGACTGTACAACGCCATCGCTCATCCGCTCACGACGATGCCCACGGGCGGATTCTCGCCCGAAGCCCGGTCGATTGAGGCGTTCTCCGCGGCGGTGCAGTGGCTCATCATCCCCTTCATGGTCGCCGCCGGCACCAACTTCGCGCTATTCTGGCACGTCCTGAGCGGCGACCCACGGGAACTGACCGGCGACACCGAGTTCCGCTCGTACGTCGGGGTCATCGGCGTCCTCACGGCACTCGTCGCGGGACTGCTCTTTGTGGGGACGGGCATCGAGACCGTTCCGACGGAGGTGCCGCCGATAGTCGGCGAGGCCGAGGATTCGATCCGTCACGGACTGTTCAACGTCGTCTCGGTCATCACCACCACCGGCTACGCGAACATGGACTTCAACACGTGGAGCGCGCCCGCCCAATACCTCCTCCTGTTCGGCATGTTCATCGGCGGTTCGGCCGGCTCGACCGGCGGCGCGATAAAGATCGTCCGCTGGGTGGTCATCGTCAAATCCCTCCGGCGCGAACTCTTCACGACTGTGCACCCCGAGGCCGTCTCACCCGTGCGCCTCGGTGGCCATGTCATCGACGAGCGTGCCATCCGGGGCATCTACGCGTTCACGCTACTCTATCTCGTCCTCTTCTTCGTCGCTACCCTCCTCATCGTCGCGGACGCGTGGCGCGTCGGCCATCAGATTCCCGCCTTCGAGGCGATGAGCGCCGTCGCCGCCACTCTCGGCAATGTGGGACCGGGCTTCGGTACCGTCGGTCCGATGAACAGCTATCTCGACTTCCCGGCCAGTTCGAAACTGCTCATGACCTTCCTGATGTGGATCGGCCGCCTCGAAATCCTCCCTGTACTGGTGCTCCTCACGCCGGCCTACTGGCGCACCTGAAAGCCCTCGCTCGCGTGGTTCGAGAGAGCGAAGCTCTCTCGTCATCACGAAAGGCGCGAAGCGCCTTTCGAACGACTCGGCGCGCTCGCTCGCCCTTTTCATGTCCACCGGGAGAGCGTCGCTCTCCCGAGCCCTGCCTCGCTCCGCTCGGCAGGACACCAGGACCGCACCGCAACGCATTGCGCGGGCCGGGCGCATGGCCCGGCCCGCGCTGAGTCCGCTATCTGCCCTTCCGCACCGCAACCTACCTTTCCCGTCGTCGTGCGTCCGGCTGACGCCGGACGCGCTCCAGCCGACCGCTCCGCAACCGCACCGCCTCCGCCGAAGCCCTCACTCGCTCCGCTCACGGGTCGCTTCGCTCCCCGTTCGCTTGGCGGTGCTCACTTCGTTCGCACCGCCGCCGCTCGTTCGCCCTTCATTCGCCAGGAGAGCAAGCTCTCCTGAGCCTTGCCTCGCTCTGCTCGGCAAGACGCCAAGGCCCGCACCACAACCGCACGGCCGCCGCTGGCGGCACAACGCACGAAATCCAGCTGGCTGTGGTCGCCTACGACGGCGCGACCGTGACCTGCCGCCCGCGGTCGATGGCCTGCTCCAATTCCTCGGCGATGGCGCTGCCGCGCGAGACTTGGACCTCGCCGCCCCGCGAGACCGTCGCCGTGAAGAGATACTCGCCGTCTGCCTGCACTTCGACCGTCTCGCCCGCGTGGCCCTCCATCGGAATGACGACGTGCCGGCTGGTGATTTCCGGTGTCACGATGTCACCGCTCGCACTCCCTGCGCCACCACCGCTACCGCCACCCGCAGCACCGCCCGCACCGCTGCCGCCACCCGCAGCACCGCCCGAGCGCCCGCCCGGTCGCTCGTCGAAGGTCCGCACGTCGATGTCGATACCCAGCCTGTTCTCGATGTCGGTGATGCGCCCGCCGCCCTTGCCGATGACCGTCGAAATGTCGCTTTCCTCGACGTAGACGACGGCGGTGTTCTGGTTCTTGAGGTCGACCTCGCAGCTCCCGCGCGCGACCGAGCGAATCTCGCGCTCGATTTCCTGTTTTGCGATGCGGTCGACGCCGCTGTCGTCGCTCTCGGTATCACCCACGGGAACGGTGACGACCTGCCGATTGAAACTGTAAATCTCGTATTCCGGACGACCTGTCTCGAAGTCCCTGACCTGGATGACGGGCCGCGCGAGGTCTTCTTCCATCAGCCCCTCGGGGACTTTGACCTCGGTCTGAACGTCGTACACGGTGGCGATCTCGCCGGCCTCGACGAATACTACTGTGTCGACGACTTGGGGTATCATGCCCAACTCGACGCGACCGACCAATCTTCCAAGGGCATCGATGGCCCGCGTCGCGTGGACGACCCCGACCATCCCGACGCCCGCGAGGCGCATGTCCGCAAACACCGAGAAGTCCTCGGTCTTCCTGACCTCGTCGTAGATGGTGTAGTCGGGCCGGACCATCAGCAGCGAATCGGCCGTGTTCTCCATCTGTCCATCGAGTTCGGTGTACTGGGTGATGTCGGGACCCACCTGCAAGTCGCGGGGCTTCTCCATCGTCTTCACCGAGAAGTCCGCATCGGCGAGGAATTCGGCGACAGCCCCGGCAAGCGTGGATTTACCCGCGCCGGGCGCGCCCGCGATGAGCACGCCACGCTGGTGGTCGAGCAGGCGCTCGCGGAGGTCCTCGGCGTAGTCGTAGTCCTCCAAGTCGGTCTCGGCGATTGGCCTGACCGCCGTGATTTCCAGCCCGTCGGCAAACGGCGGTCGCGCGAGCGCGATGCGGTACTCGCCGAACTGGACGATGGTCATTCCCTCGCCCTGGAGTTCGACGAAGCCATCGCTCGACGCGCGCGTGGCGCTCTCGATGTCGTCCATCCACTCGCGCAGGTCGGCCTCGGTGAGCGGGTCGTCACCGATTTCCGCAAACTGCATCTCCCCAACTGTTCCGCGCTTGGCCATCGGCGGTACATCGGTTTTGAGGTGGATGCTCATCGTCTCGTCGTCGAAAAAGTCCTCGATGGCCAGCGCCCCGACGTCCCGGAGTTCGGGTTCGACGTACTCGACGGCGAGTCCGGTGGCACGGGCGACCTCGGCTTGGACCTCGTCGCTCGTGAGCAGCGTCGCCTCGTGCCCGGCCGCGAGGTCACGGATGAGTGCATCGACGCTTCCCTCGCCGGCGCTGTGGCGTTCGCTCGCCGTGGGTCGCCGGCCGATGTATTCCACCTCGATCTCCCCGTCGTCGGCGAGGTCCGTGAGCCGCTGGAGTTCGTCGAGACCCTCCCAGCCGGTCTCGCGGCCGTCGTTGGCCTGCGCTTCGAGTTCGGCGACGACCGCCTCGGGGAGCGCGACCGTCTCTCCCTCAAGCGCGCCGCTTTCGGCTCGTTCGGACACCCGTCCGTCGATGACGGCGCTCGTGTCCGGGACGATAGTCATGGGCGAACAAGGCTGGCGAGCGGCATAAGGATGTTCAAGCGCGGGCGAAAGCGCTTATGCGCCGCTGCACGACCACCTGCCATGTCCGACCTACGAGACCTCACCCGCGACCTCGTTTCGATTCCAAGTCACGACGACGAAACAGACGCGGGCGATTGCATCGAGGAGTGGCTTCGCCGCGAGACCGATGCCGACGTCACTCGGGATGAAGTCGGTAACGTCATCGCCCGGCGCGAGGGTGCAGAGACTGGCGAATCGCTCGCGCTCGTCGGTCACCACGACGTGGTGCCACCGGACGACTCGCAGGTCGACGAGGGTGAGTACGTTCTCGAAGAGCACGACGGCCGCCTCTACGGGCGCGGCGCGGCGGACATGAAGGGCGCTGTCGCGGCCGCGATGTGTGCCTTTCGTGATGCGCAGTCCGAAAACCTCGTCTTCGTCAGTTTCGTCGGCGAGGAGATCGGCGGCGAGGGCGCGCGCCACGCCATCGAGAACGGATTCGCGCCCGACTACGCAGTCGTCGGCGAGGGTTCGACGGGTTACTCCGCGCCTGGAGTGACGGATGTCGCAATTGCCCACAAGGGCCGACGCGCGAGCACCATCACCGCCCACGGGACCGCCGCGCACGCGAGCGAACCGGAAGCCGGCGAGAACGCCATCTACCGGGCGAGCGAGGCAATCGATGCGGTCCGAGGGATGGACGGACCGGGTGCGGAGGTGTTCGGCGAAGAAGTCGAAGGCAGCGTCGTCGCCACCGAAATCGAGGGCGGGTCAGCGTGGAACGTGATTCCCGAATCCTGTTCGGTGACAGTCGACGAGCGCACGGTACCAGGCGAGCGCGCGCCGCTCTCGCGGGTCGAGGACGAGAGTGTCGAATGGGCAATCGAACAGGACCTCCCACCGATGGCCTGCGACGACGAGGCGTTCGCCCAGCGGGTGCTTGCGGCCGCCGAGACGGCCCAAGACGGCAATCCCGAAGCGGTGACGAAACCCCACGCGACCGACGCGGGCTGGCTCGCCGAGGCGGGCGTCACCTGCGTGGTCTGTGGGCCGGCTGAACCGGGCGAGGCGCACACCAAAGACGAAAGCGTTGCGTTCGACGTTCTGGAGCGCTGTTGTGGCATCTATCGCGGCGTGGCGTCGGGAGCCGAGAATTGATAGGTCGGCGACCCGGCCATTGGATATGGCAACTGATGCCACCGCAACCAACGCCTACGAGGAACTCACAGAGCGCTACGAGCGCATCAGCAACATCGAGGGCGCGGCGGGGATTCTCAACTGGGACCAGGAGGTGATGATGCCCGAGGGTGGGACACCCGCCCGCTCGGCACAGCTCTCGGCGCTGTCGGCGACGAGTCACGAACTCCTCACCGAGGAGGCGATGGGCGAGGCGCTCGACGCGGCCGAGAGCGCGGACCTCGACGAGCGGGAAGCTGCTGCTGTCCGCGAGATTCGCCGCCAGTACGAGCGTGCGACGCGCGTTCCCACAGAGCTGGTCGAGGAGATATCGAAGACGACGAGCGAGGCGCTGCCGGTCTGGAAGGAGGCCAAAGCCGAGGACGATTTCTCGACGTTCGCACCGGTTTTGGAGGACCTCATCGACCGCAAGCGCGAGTACGCCGAGCACATCGACCCCGACCGCCCGGCCTACGAGGTCCTGTTCGAGGACTACGAACCCTACCTCGGTCTCGACACCGCCGAGCAAATCCTTGAACGCCTGCGCGAGGAACTCGTCCCGCTCATCGATGCGGTCGGTGAGAGCGACATCGAACTCGCCCGGCCCTTCGAGGGAAGCTTCGACGCCGACACGCAGGAGGAGCTCACGCGCGACGCGCTCGACATCTTGGGGTATGATTGGGAGCGGGGCCGCCTCGACACCGCACCCCATCCCTTCTCGATGGGCACGACCTTCGACGCGCGCGTGACGACGCGCTACGACGAGGAAGACGTGTTGGGAGCGCTCACGAGCACCATCCACGAGTTCGGCCACGCGACCTACACGCAGGGACTGCCCGACGAGGAGTATGGGACGCCACTCGGCGAGAATCGCAATCTCTCGGTGCATGAATCCCAGTCGCGGCTCTGGGAGAATCACGTCGGCCGCTCGGAGCCGTTCTGGTCGCTGTTCGTGCCCCGGGTCCGCGAGCGCTTCCCGCAACTCGACGGCGTCACCGCACGGGAGGCCTACGAGGCCGCCAATCGCGTGTACGACGACAACCTCATCCGGGTCGAGGCGGACGAACTGACCTACCACATGCATATCGTCCTCCGGTTCGAGATCGAGCGCGAACTCATCGAGGGCGACCTCGACGTGGCGGAGGTTCCACAGGTCTGGAACGACAGGATGGACGAGTATCTCGGCGTGCGACCGGAGACCGACGCCGAGGGCTGTCTCCAAGACATCCACTGGTCGCACGGCACCTTCGGGTACTTCCCGACCTATTCGCTCGGCAGCGTGCTCGCGGCCCAGTTGTATGCGAGCGCCGAAGACGACATCGACGACCTCGATGGGCACATCGAGCAGGGCGAGTTCGACCCGCTGCACGACTGGCTCACTACCAATGTCCACCGTCACGGCAAACGCTACACGACGCCGGACCTCATCGAGGAGGCCACCGGCGAGGCGTTCACCGCCGACTACTTCCTCGACCACGTAACGGAGAAATACGGCGCGCTGTACGACCTCTGAGCCGATAGCACGCGGGTTTCGGTTGCTACGGGAGTGTGTCGCAGCCACCAGAGCTATATGGCTGGTGTGCCATACCGTATCACGTATGGCGACCGCATCGAACGAGACGGACATCGACGACTTTCTCTCCGGGCGTGGCCACGAGACGGAATCGCCAGGATGGGAGGAGAGCTACAACAAGAAGCAGTGTCCGGACTGTGGCGGGCTTCACGACCCGGATGCGAGCGCGTGTTCGGTCTGTGGCTGGTCGCCGCGGGCCGACTGAATGCTTCGGCCGGGGACGAAGCCGGTAAGTGGGGTCACTACCCAGAGCGAACGTGGGCATCCTCAACACGCTCGGACTCGTGGTGACGCTGGCCTTCGCGCTCCCGGTCGCGCTGCTCGGTGTGAACCTCGTCGTCTCGGGGCGAACGATGACTGGGATCGCCCTCTGTGTCGTCGCCGTGTTGATGGTCGGGCTGAAACAGTACGTCACGACCCCCGACGACGTACCGACGGCCGCAGCCGAGAAAACGGTGGGCGCGGTCGTGAAGGATGACGACGAGAACTAGTCGGCGGCGGGCGCTTCGGTCTCGGCGAGGACGTCCTCGACCGTGACGCCGCTGGGTTCGTTGTCGAGCAACACGTCGACCGGGAGCGTCGGCGCACCGCTCACGAGGTCTTCGAGGAGGACGAGCCGCTCGCGCGCACGGCTCATCCCGACGTAGAACACGCGCCGCTCGTTGTCGGTCAAGAGGGGAACGGGGTCGGTGTTCTTGGTAAACTCCCCACCGGGCACGCTCTCGCCGTCCTCGACCGAGGCGGCCATCTGCTCGACGACCTTCTCGGTGAGGTCGGTCGCGACGAAGACGTGGTCGGCTTCGCGGCCCTTCGCCGAGTGGATGGTACCCACCCGGACGCGGTCGCGGTCGACGTCCTGATAGTCGCCCGCGAAGTAGGCCTTCACCGACTTCTTCTGGAACTGCGAGGTCTTTCTGAGCATGTCCTCGGCCGCGGCCGGTCCGGGCATGAACGGTGCGTGCTCCTTGATGAGGTCGGGGTCGATGGCGAGGTCGGCGATGTCCTCGACGCCGGCTTCCTCCTGGCGCTCGTCGAGTGCGTCGTACAGCCCGTCGCGGCTGTTCGTCCCGAAGGCCGTATCGGCGAGCATGTCGGCGAGGCGGCGGGCTTCGAGTCCCGTGATGGACTCGTCGGCAGCGGATTTCTCGACGGCGCGGACGTAGTCCGCGAGCCGGTCGGTCCACATCCGCTGGTCGGTGAGCGCGCGGAAGGGGATGCCCTCGCCGATGAACTCGTCCATGAACTGGAAGAGCTGGTAGCGCGCTCGGAACAGCACCATCACGGTCTCGTCGCTCCCTTCAACTGTGGAGCGGACGTTCCGCACGAGGTCGAGCATCGAGGGACTCTCGACGGCTTCGACGCTGCCGCCCTCGATTCGTGGTCTGAGGTTCTTTTCCTGACGTTCCTCGATGTGGCGAATCTCCCGGTTGACCACGTTGAGCACGCGCGAGGGCAGCCGATAGGAGGTATCGAGGATGACGTCCTCTCCCTCCTCTTCGAGCAGTAGCTGTGGGTCAGCACCCTGCCACGCATAGACCACCTGGTCGTCGTCGCCGGCGATGAGCGCGCGCTCGACGTGTGGTTTCCACTCCTCGTAGACGCGATACTGGAGAGTGGTGATGTCCTGGAACTCGTCGATGACCAAGTAATCGACGCTGGGAAGCAGCGAGCGCTGCTCGACCCGTTCGAGCATGTCCGCGAAACCGACTTTGCCCGCCTCACCCTTGTGCGTCCGCCACGCACGGATCGCCTCGGGCACGTCGATGCGGTCGTCGCTTGAGGGCCACGTCGGCGTGTACTTGTTGCCCTGCTGGGCGTTGTCGTCGATTGCCGGCGGGAGACGCACCTCCTCGTCGTTCCACTGGAAGGGAACGTCGTACCAGTCGGCCACGTCCCTGGTGGTGCGCTGGAGCCACTGGCTCGTGGCGATGACCTTGTTGCCGATGGTGGTCGAGCGTGCGCTCCGGCGGCGCGACCCTTCATATTCGTCCTCGAACTCCAGCCCATAGGACTCGCAGAACTCCTCTTTGTCGCTCTCGCCGACGACATCGCCCCGAGAGAGGTTCAGGAGTTCGTAGGCCTTGGCGTGCATCGTACAGACGTTGCCTTTGAGCGAGCGTGGGCTGACGTCGAGGCGTTCGGCGAGGCGCTCCCTGATTTCGGTCGCGGCCGCTCGGGTGTACGACACCACGAGGACGTCCTCAACCGTGACGCCCGGCTGGTCGAGAATCTCCTCGACGCGGTCGAGCAGCGCCGTCGTCTTGCCGCTGCCCGGCCCGCCGAACAGACGAGTCACGGGCGAATCGGTGGACATTGACCACAAACACGGACTCACCCACTATAAACGGCGTGGCTCGCACATGGGCAGCCGGGACCGTGCCGGACGTCACCGCCCGACCGGAATCAGCCGGCCCCGGGACCGCCGACGTCGCTGCCCGGCGCGACGACGACGGCCCCGCGTGCGGTCTGGGCGCGGTGGACGCCACAGTAGTACCGATAGATGCCCGGCTCCTCGAAGGTGTGGCGGTAGGTGACGCGAGTACCTTCTTTCGGCCTACCGCTGTCGAGTACCCGGGTTCCGTCGCTGGTGCTCGCAGAAACGACGCTGTGTGCCTGTTCGTCGTTCGCCCACTCCCACGTCACCTCGGTCCCGGTCGCGACCTTGATGGCTGCCGGGTCGAACCCGGTCTTGGGTCCGGGTGCGCCGACCGCCACGAACGGGACGCCGACGACCATGTTGCCGTCGTAGAAGTTCGCGTCCGAGAGATACTCGTCGACCGGTTGCGGTGCCGGCTCGGTCACCGGTCTGGTGTCCGTCGAACCGGTGGTCGTCCGCCCACCGGTCGTCGCCGTGCCAGTCGTGGGTTCGGCTTCGGTCATCGTCTCCGTGCCGGTCGTCGCCGTGGATGGGGCGCTCTCGCCGGCGTCGGTCGTCTGGGTCGGCCCCGAACCGTTCGATGAGTCACCGTTGCTGGTGCAGCCAGCGAGCACGCCAGCGGTCAGCGCGACGCCAGCCTCGTACAGGAATCGTCGCCGTCGGCGACTACTGTCCGTCATTGTGGTCCGGTTGTCCCAGCGCGTCTATAAGCCGTGTGCTTTCACGTTCCGGCCGGCGCGTCGCCTCTCGGCGCGGGTGACTGAACGCGAAGAGCGTGCCGCCGGGTGGAAGCGCCATGCTCATCCCACGGCGACCGGTAGAGCGACCATGTTCACCGGCGTCGTCGAGACCACGGGCGAGATTCGGGACGTGCGCAAGGAGGCGGGCGGGCGGCGAATTCACGTCGACACCGACCTCGCAGGTCTCACCCACGGGCAGTCGGTCGCCGTCGATGGGACCTGCTTGACCGTCGAGAGCGCCGAGGAAACCGTCGAACTGTTCTGTTCGAGTGAAACCCTCGACCGGACGACGCTTTCGGCGGCTACACGGGGCGATTCGCTCAATCTCGAACGCGCCCTCGCCGCCGACGGGCGTCTCGACGGCCACTTCGTGCAGGGTCACGTCGATGCGACCGCCGAAGTCCTTGGGGTCGAGCAGGTCGGCGAGGACTGGGAGTTCACCTTCTCGCTGCCCGAGGACGTCGCGCGCTACGTCGTCGAGAAGGGGTCGATAACCGTCGATGGCATCAGCCTCACCGTGGCGAATCTCGAAGAGGAATCGTTTTCGGTGGCCGTGATTCCGACGACCTACGAGCTGACGACGATGAACGAGATGACGCCCGGCGACGGAGTGAACATCGAGGTCGACGTGATAGCCAAATACGTCGAGCGACTGCTTGATGGCCACCGCTGACGAATGGCGGTCGGCGCGCGCTCGCGCTCGTGTGAGCGAAGCGAACCGAGCGCGCATCGGCGTGCGAGGGATGAGCGAGTGAGCGAAACGAACGAGCGAATCGGCTGGGGAGGTATGTGGTGTTGTGGGGCAGACACGGAAGGGTGTCCACGCGAACGCAGTGAGCACGGTTCACCGTGAGCGAGCGAAGCGAGTGAACGGCTCTTTTTAGTCCAGGTTTTTGCGAGTAGCGAGGGACCGGAGGTCCCTCGTACCATGCGAGCGGGCCTTCGGCCCGCGAGCAGAGAGTGGTCGCCGACCGCAGGGAGGCCACCCGACGAGTAAAAAAGTGGAGGGTGAGTAATCCGCACCATGAACTGCACCAAGTGCGACCGCGATGCGGTACTGCATGCGGCCTACTCCGGGGCGCACCTCTGCGAGTACCACCTCCGGGAATCGGTCGAAAAGCGCGTGCGCCGGCGGATACGGCAGGACGGTCTCATCGGCGACGACGCCACGCCCGAGAACCCCGAGACGTGGCTTATCGGACTGTCCGGCGGGAAGGACAGCGTGGTGCTCACCTCGATCCTCGACGAGACGTTCGCCGAGGACCCGCGCATCGAACTGGTCGCGCTCACCATCCACGAGGGCATCGAAGGCTACCGCGACGAGAGCCTCGACGCCGCGACCGAACTCGCCGGACAGTTGAATATCCATCACGAGGTGGTGAGCTACACCGAGGAGTTCGACTTGGAGATGGACGAAGTGGTCGAGACGGACCCCGAGGGGATGGCCGCGTGTGCGTACTGCGGCGTCTTTCGGCGGGACCTGCTCGCCGACTACGCCCACGAGTTCGACGCCGACAAACTCCTGACGGGCCACAACCTCGACGACGAGGCCCAGACCGCGCTGATGAACTTCTTCGAGGGCGACGTCGCCCAGATGGCCAAACACTTCGACGCGAGCCTCGGGCCGTTCGACGAACGCACGGAGAGTACGGAGTTCGTCCCGCGCGCGAAACCGCTTCGGGACGTCCCGGAAAAGGAGGTCGCCCTCTACGCCCACCTCGCCGACCTTCCCGTTCACATGGCCGAGTGCCCCCACTCCACGGAGGCCTACCGCGGCGAGATTCAGGAACTCCTCCTCGACATGGAAGAACGCCACCCCGGCACGCGCCACTCCATCATGGCCGGCTACGAGGAACTGGCGAAACTGGCCGCCAGCGCCTACGGGGAGAACGGTGAGAGTCTGGGCGAGTGCGAGCGCTGTGGCAACGCCACCACGCGCGCGGTCTGCCGGACGTGCCAGCTAACCGAGGCGGTCCACGCGACCTGACGGCGTGTACTACACGCGAGCGCGTGCGGAGCTGTCGGGTTGTTTTATCGAGAACGTTTCGGGAAAAACGCCGTGGTGCACGGTGAGACTACCCAGCAGAAAAAATATCTGTTCGTTTGCCGTCCGTTCGGTGATTCTCTTGGCGTGATTGGAGGGCCGGGGAACCTAGCGGATGACGTCGAGACCGTTCTGCTGTTCGCGTTCGTTGTGGCCGCCATCGCTCTGGGCCGTCATTTCGAACTCCTCGTCGAGGGCCGCGCGCGAGCGGTCGGCCTGCTGTTGGGCGTCGGGACCGAGCACCTGTGCGCTCTGGACGCCGGTCATGATGGCCATTACTCGTACTTTGCCCTTGTACTCCTCGCGGATGCGCGACCCCCAGATGACGTTCGCGCTCGGGTCGAGCCGGTCGGTGACGCGCTCGGCGATTGATTCCGCTTCCTTCAGGGTGAGGTCGGGGCCACCAGTGATGTGGACCAATCCACCGGACGCGCCGCGATAGTCCACATCGAGGAGTGGATGGGTCATCGCGTCCTTGACGACCTCCTCGGTCTTGTTCTTGTCCTGGGTCTCGCCGACGAGCATCACCGCGACGCCGCCTTGGTTCATGATGGAGGTCATGTCGGCGTAGTCGAGGTTGATGAGCGAGGGCTGGGTGATGGTCTCCGAAATCCCCTTGACCGTCTCGGCGATGAGCTGGTCCATCACCGAGAACGCCTTGCCGACGGGGAGGTTGGGCACGTAATCGAGCAGGCGATTGTTATCGAGGACGATGATGGAGTCGGCCTCGCTGCGGAGCTCTTCGAGACCCTCCTCGGCCTTCACAGTCCTCGCGCGCTCGACGTTGAACGGGGTCGAGACCATTCCGACGACGATGGCCCCCTCGTCGCTGGCGATCTTCGAGACGACCGGCGCGGCACCGGTCCCCGTCCCGCCACCCATGCCCGCGGTGACGAACACGAGGTCGGCCCCTGTGAGGAC
Source organism: Halococcus sp. AFM35 (assembly GCF_051195015.1). Classification (NCBI taxonomy): domain Archaea; kingdom Methanobacteriati; phylum Methanobacteriota; class Halobacteria; order Halobacteriales; family Halococcaceae; genus Halococcus; species Halococcus sp. AFM35. Next base: position 182,327 of record NZ_JBNTJU010000005.1, on the reverse strand, counting down.
TTCTTTGATGGTGCCTTGGGCCATCTCGGTCGCGCGCTCGCCCATCTCCGGGTCGCCACCGGCACCCAACCCTTGGGTAAGGGACTTCCCGACGAGCACGCGCGTGTCGGCCTCTATCATCTGGAGATGCTGTTTGTCGGTGTTGATGGCGATGGTTTCGGCACCATCGACGCCCATGTTGTAGAGCCTGTTGACGGTGTTGTTGCCCGCGCCGCCACAGCCGACGACCACGATGCGCGGGTCGCCGAACTCCTCCAACTCCGTCTCGTCACGGCGCTGTTTTTCGAGTTCGGCGTTTTCGAGCGCCGACTCGACGATATCCTGCATCTCAGGCCCTCGCAAACGGCCGTTTGGTCGCTCGCTCCTCCCGACCTTCCTCGGCGACCATCTCCCTGACGGCCGCCCGAATCGCCTCACTGCGATTCGGATACTCGCCGAGTTCGACCATTCGTTCGACCTCCTCGATCTGCTGTTTTGGAATTCGCAGTGTCACACGCTCCATTGTTTCTCCTTTGTGACGACCGCGTCTTACACGCCGAAACCGCATGCCGGGAGCGACGTCGTTCCCGACCACGCCATCTGTAAGACGGTCGTCTTACGCAAAGTATGCAATCACGGCAGGTGTAATAAAACTACCGGCTCGCGTAAGACACGAGTCGAACGACAACGAAAACGCCGTGCACGACCTCGATACGCCGTTTACGCTCCATCGAGGACGTCGGCCGCCGGGGTGCGTCGGCCGCAGCTCGGGCAGAACCCCCAGTCCGAACGGAGTTCGTCGCCGCAGTCACAGAACACACGGTGGGCCGCCTTCTCCCCACAGTTCGGGCAGTACACGTTCTCTTCGTCGATTTCCTCGCCGCACTGCGCACACGTTTTACGCGTGTCCGACCCCGTTTGCGACGGGCTGCGGTCCGTCTTACGCTCCACCGAACCGTCCGCGTTCGTTCGGACGGAATCGCCGTCGAGCGTGATGTTTACGTTCACATCGTGGGGTTGGGAGGGCGTAAACGCATCCATTCGTTCGTCGATGAGTTCGTCGACGCGCTCGGCGACGATGGCGTCGAGGCTGTCGGTCGCCGGTTCCTCGTTCCGCGCGAGGTACGCCCGGAGCGCCTCGCGCATCGCCTCGCTTTTGGAGGTCTCCAGGGTTTCGAGCTCGTCGATGAGCTCGTCGTCGGCGCGGAACGTGATCTTGCTCATCCTCACCGGGGCAACGCTACCGCCGCACTTCAATCTTCTCGGCCGTCGGACAAACGAATGGCAACCGTTAAGTCCGACAGTCCGGTTGATTGTGATGTCCGCCCTTAGCTCAGCCTGGTAGAGCAGCCGACTGTAGATCGGCTTGTCCCCCGTTCAATTCGGGGAGGGCGGACTTCTACCTTTTGCTTCGGTCGCTCGCTTCGCTCACTCCCTTGCAAAATCTGGACCAAAAGCCTCCTCCTTCCTTCGGTCAGTCGTCGGCCCGCTCACTCGCCGACGGCTCGTTCGCGGTGCAATCGCCGATGCTTCCCGCACCGCGCCACAGGCCTCCCCAGCCGATTCGCTCACCCGCTGCGCTCGTTCGCTCATCCCTCGCGCAACGTCCGCACTCGGTGCTCACTTCGTTCGCACACGAGCGCGAGCGCGCGCCGACCGCAGACGTTCCAGCCGGGTTGCAGATGCCGGTGACATACTTTTTCCTCTCGGCGTCATACGGAGCGTATGCCCGAGGACGGACGCGACACCGACCGCGCACGGGAGCGCAAGCACGACCGCGCCGAACACGTCGAGAACATCCTCGACGACGTCGAAGCCGATGTCAGCGACCGACAGTATCCGGTGCGAAGCGAGGAACTCGCCACCGAGTACGCCGACCAGCCCATCGACATGCCGAACGAGACCGAATCGATGGGCAGCGTCTTCGACCGACTCGACGACGAGTACGACACCCCCGAGGAGGTCCGCGAAGCACTCCACGGCGAACTCACCGGCGAGGCGGGCGAGCCGAACGAGTACAACGACGAGCGCGACCTGGAGGCGCTCGACGAGGCTGCGGAATCGGACCGGGCCTGAGTGGCACTTTCGGCTGTGGCCGCTCGGCGAACACCGAGTGCTATCCGCGCCGGTATTCGACGAGTTCGACCCGCTCGGTGAGGTCGCCGTTCTCGTCGTAGATGGCGACGTACGGAGCACTGGTGAACGCCTGCTGTGTGCAGACCTCCTGGCTCAGCGTCCCGTTGATGCGCGTCTCGACGGCGTAACACTCGACGCCGGCGTAGCTGTCGGTGCCGACGACCGCGATGCGCAGCGACCCCTCGGCGGACTGCTGGGAGAACTCGTCGCCGACGGCGAGTTCCTCGCCACCGCCGAGCGCGCCGGCACCGATGCCACCGAGTTGAATGGCGAGCAGGTGCGCGTACGCGGGCGACGCCACGAGTTGGCTCTCGACCTCACCGACCGGCCCCGTCACGGTCGATTCGAACGATTCGTCGCCGAGTTCGTACTCGACGCTCACCGTTGCCCGTCCGTCGGCGACGTTCGTGGTCTCGAAGGTCATGCTTCCAGTGCCCTCCTCGGCTGATTCGATCTCGAAGGCGTATCGACCCGGTGTCGAAAGATTGAACCACTCCTCTTCGGCGTTCAGCGCAGCGCCGCTCGATGCACCGTTCGCACCGCTGCTGGCTGCACCGTCGCCCGACGGGCCATCACTGGAGTCATCCACGCCGCCATCGCCGCTCGCCGTACCATCGCCCACGCCGGTCGAGTCATCGTTCGAATCGCCGCCCCCGTCTGCACCGCCGCTTGTCCCAGCGCCCGGCGTCGAGGCTGCGGCCTCGCCGTCCTCGTCCGGCCCGCCGAGACCACCGAGACCCGTACAGCCCGCGAGCACGACCACGATACACACCAGCACTGTCTGTAGGACACGTCCGTTCATTGTAGTTCCTGTCGCTCGTCCGCCGTCACGGCGGACCGACGGGGTTCCTTGGGGCCGTCGTGAGCTATACCCATCGTGTGGGATAGACCCACAGGGCGGGATTTTCCCGCCGACTGCACCACTCGAAAAGCGCCCGCAGGAGTTCCGGGCGCTTTCGTCCCAGCCGGAGGCGTCGCCCCCACCAGTGGCGGGACAACACTCATGCCCGCCCCTCCCGCAATCGGGCCGTGAACCGCGATGCGCTCGGGGTGCTCGCGCTCGCCACCGTGACCGTGCTCGCCATCGCCGTCGGGGCCGCGGCCATCGACGCGCCGACGCGGACCGCGGGCACGGGCGGCGGCTCCGGCGGCGGAAGCGGTGGTCTCTTCGGCGAAGGGAGCACGTTCAGCCTCGGCCAGTCGTCCGACCCGCCCACGCTCGGCGGCGGTCCCCCGAAGCTGGTCTTTCAGGTGCTCATCGCCGTGCTCGTTGTGGGCTTTCTCGTCGCGCTCTATCTCCAGCGCGACGAGATCGGTTTCCGTGACCTCCGGAACGTCGCGGTGGCCGTGGCGGCCCTCGGGCTTCTCTCCATCGTGTTCTATTACGTCATCCGCTCGTTTTCCGGCAGCAATACCACGGGCGGGAACGGGACGATGGGGCGAGCGACGCCGGCGGCATCGGGTGGCGGCGCGGGCGCGGCCGCCGACACCGCCCTCCAGCCCGTTGCGACCAACCTCCCGCTGGTCGCACTCGTGGTTGGCGCGGCGCTCCTCGTGGGGCTTGCAGTGGTGTTCCGGTCGGATGACGAGGGCACACCATCGGAGAGCGAATCGGAACCGGACGAGACCACACGAACGAGGAAGGTGAGCCGGACGGCGGGGCGGGCGGCCGACCGCATTGTGGACGGGACGGACATCGACAACGAGGTGTATCGCGCGTGGCACGAAATGGCAACCCAGTTGGATATGAAACACCCCGAATCGAGCACCCCGCACGAGTTCGCCCGCGCCGCGACCGACGCCGGCATGGCCCGCGACGACGTCGCCGAACTCACCGACCTCTTTCGGGCTGTGCGCTACGGCGGTCGTGACGTCACTGATGACCACGAGGCGCGTGCGGTGGCCGCGCTGCGACGCATCGAGGACGAATACGCGGAGGAGCCATGAGCCGCTGGCGGTGGGTCGCAATCACCGTCGGCGTCGCGCTCGTCTCCTGGGGGCTGGCCGTCGCCGTCGCGCCGGGACTCGCTGGCGGGGTTTCGCTAACGCCCGGGCTGCTCGGCGTGGTCGCGGTCGTCGCACTGTTCGGCGGCGCTGGGGCCGTCCGCGCACGACTTCGGGCCGACGAAGCGGATATCGACCTCCCGACGCCCGAATCCACAATCACCCACCCGACGCCGGGCGCGGGCTTCGACGACGACATCGCCGCGCTCGCGCCGGGCGGGCGACTGGAGGGGGTGCGCGAGCGCCGCGCGGTGCGCGACCGACTCGACGAACTCGCGGTCGCGGTATTGGTGCGGGAGGGCGACAGCGAGCACGTCGCCCGCGAGCGCCTCGCCGAGGGAACGTGGACCGGCGACCCGTACGCGGCGGCGTTTTTCGCCGAGGCGCGCGCCTCGGACGTTCCCCTGGAGGAGCGCCTCCGTGCGGCGTTCAGTGCCGAGCCGAGCAGTCGCCGGCGGGCACGCCACGCGGCCGATGCGCTCGCCGCCATTGCGAATCGGGAGCGCGAGCAGTGAGCCGCGCGCGACGGGGCGCTCCCGACACGAGCGAAACGGACGATGGCCGGGTGCGTCGAACCGACCGGTGGCGAGGGGTGAGCGCGCTCGCGCTGGTCGCCGGCGCGGCTGGCATCCTCACGAGCAGCGCCGGACTCGTCCTCGTCGGCTGTGTCGGCGTCGTCTTCGCCGGACTCGCGCGGGCCGCGCGCCCGCCCACCACCAGTCTCGCCGTCGAGCGGTCGGTGAGCAACGCCGGCCCGGAACCCGAGGAGGACGTGACGGTCACAGTGAATATCGAAAACACCGGCGAGTCCTTCCTCGCCGACCTCCGGGTCATCGACGGCGTGCCGTCGGCGCTCGCGGTCGCCTCGGGGTCGCCGCGGCTGGCGACCACGCTCAGACCCGGCGGAACGGCGACGCTCTCCTATGACGTGACCGCCGCCCGCGGCAGGCACGCCTTCGAGCCGGCGCTCGCCATCGTCCGCGACGCGAGCGGGACGGCCGAACGGCGGAGCGAGGTGGCGGCGACGACGGAGACGCCCATCACCTGCGTGCCGCCGCTCGATTCGTCCACGAGCATTGCGCTCCGCAACCAGACCATCGGCCAGCCCGGCCGCGTGCTCACCGACATCGGCGGGTCGGGCATCGCCTTCCACACCACCCGCGAGTATCGGCCGGGCGACCCGCTCTCGCGCATCGACTGGAACAGAAAGGCGAAAACCGGCGGCCTCTCGACGGTGGACTTCCGCGAGGAGCGCGCCGCGGCGGTCGTGGTGCTCATCGACGCCCGCGAAGAGGCCTATCGTGCGCCGGGCGAGGAGCGTGCGAGCGCCGTCGAACGGAGCGTCGGCGCTGCCGGAGCGCTGTACGTCGCGCTCACAGGCGAAGAGAATCCCACAGGTATCGCCGCGCTCGCGCCGGAATCCTGTTGGCTCGCGCCGGGCATCGGGACGACCCATCGTGCTCGCGTCCGCGAGCTGCTCGCCACCCATCCGGCGCTTTCGCCGACGCCGCCGGACGACCCCTTTTTCCCGTCGATACGGGTGCGTCGGTTGCACCGGCGGCTCCCGTCGGATGCCCAGTTGCTCGTCTGTTCGCCGCTGTGTGACGACTACGTCGTGACGCTGCTCCAGCGACTGGACGCCGCCGGCCACCGCGTGACCGTGCTCAGTCCCGACCCCACGAGCGAGGCGACGCCGGGCCAGCGGGTCGCCCACACCGAGCGCACCCTTCGCCTGTCGACGCTGCGCGCGGCCGGGATTCCGGTCGTCGACTGGGGCGCGGAGTCGCTTGCCGCGGCGCTCGCCCGCGGGGAGAGGTCGCGGTGAGCACCCCGGCCATCGACGAGTCGCCGCCACGAGCGAGTACGGCCATCGCCGTCGGTGTCGCAATCGTCGGCGCGCTCGCACTCGCCGTCTCGGGACCGGCGTTCGCCGTCGGGGCGGTCGGCGTCGTCGGTCTCGGCGTCGGACTGCGCTCGGTCTCGCGGGCCGCCGTCACGCTCGGGACTGTGGGCCTGTTTTGCGGAACGGTGCTCGCCGGTCTCGCCGGTGGGCCACCCCCGCTCCTGCTGGTGGCGACGGCGGCCACAATCGTCGCGTGGGACGTCGCCGAGTTCGCTATCGGTCTCGGCGAGACAGTCGGGAGGGCTGCCGATACGCGACGGGCGGAACTCGTCCATGCAGGCGCGAGCGGCGCGCTGGCACTGGCCGGAGCCGGGGGCGGGCTGGTCATCTATCGACTGGCCGGCGGCGGGCCGACACTCGTGCCCATCGCCCTGCTCTGTGGCGCGGTGGTGCTCGTCATCGCGCTGCGGCCCTGAGAGGCGGCTCGCCAGCGGAACGTGGACGAATCTCCGCATCCGCTCGAATCGAATGCAACGCTGTGAGTAGCTTTCCACAGAGTGCAAGCGATATGACCCGCAATTAGTGAAAAATTATTATACTTTCGTCGGATGTACTCGCGTCCGCATGGTCCCGGAGGTACATTAACCTGTTCCAGCCGGAACGAACCGTGCCTTCCCGGGACGCTATTTCATCGGCGCTACGAAGGCAGATGCAATGTCAGAATCAGAGGCGATGCCGGACGAATCGGGTGCGCCGTACCTCGCCTTCGGCGCGCTCGGCTCCGTCGCGCTCGCACTGTACGAATACTACGTTCGGGACAATCAGCAGCGCGGGATGTTCATCGGACTGTGGCCGCCGACGATGATCGGGTTTGCCATCTACCTCAAGCAGCAGGACGAGGAATAACGGCTCAGACCGTCGGCACCGCCACTTCGTCGAGCACGCGCTCGACGACCGACCGCTTTTGGACGTCCTCGACGGCTGCATCCGGGGTAAGAACCAATCTATGGGCGAGCACCGCCGGCGCGATGCGCTTGACGTCCTCCGGCGTGACGAACGAACGCCCCGACAACACCGCGCGGGCGCGGGCAGCCTCGAACAGCCGTTGTGTGCCCCGTGGCGAGACGCCGACCGAACACGCCGAGCGCTCGCGGGTGGCCCGCGCGACGGCGACCAGATACGAAAGGAGGTCCTCGTCGACGCGCACCGACTCGGGGACCCCTTGCAGCGCGCGCACCCGTTCGGTCGAGAGCACTTCATCCATCCGTGGACTCCGCTCGTCGCGCTCGGCGCGTCGCCTGAGCAGTTCGATCTCGCCACTCTCGTCGGGATAGCCGACGGCCGTTTTGACGAGAAAGCGGTCGACCTGTGCCTCGGGCAGTTCGAACGTGCCCGCCATCTCGACGGGGTTCTGGGTGGCGATGACGAAAAACGGCTCGGGCAGGTCGTGGGTGTCGCCGTCGACGGTCACCTGCCGTTCCTCCATCGCCTCCAACAGTGCAGCCTGCGTTTTGGGTGGTGCACGATTGATTTCGTCGGCGAGCACGACGTTCGCAAAGACGGGACCTCGCGAGAACGCGAACTCGCCGGTGCCCTCGTTGTAGACGTGGGTGCCGGTCACGTCGGCGGGCAGGAGGTCGGGCGTGAATTGCACGCGCGAAAAGGAGAGACCGAGGGCGCGGGCGACGCTGCGGGCGATGAGCGTCTTCCCAGTGCCCGGAACGTCCTCGATGAGGACGTGGCCGCGCGCGAGTGCGCCCATGAGGACCGTTTCGAGCAGCGAGCGCTCGGCGATCACAGTGGAGCTGAGCGCATCGAGAACCGCATCGATATCCCCGTGAGCCGCATCGACGTCCATGATTGCCACGGTGTGTCGAGACGCTTATCGGTGGCGGTGGCGACCGAAACCGATAAAGTGGTCTCGGGCGAACCACGGGTGGAGCCGGGGTAGCCTAGCCTGGCCAAGGCGGTTGCCTCGAAAGCAACTGTCCTCACGGACTCGTGAGTTCAAATCTCACCCCCGGCGTCTTCGGTTCTCGTTGCTCCGAGCAGTTGCTCACGCCGTGTCGTCGGAGTCGTCGAGTCGGTCCTCGACCAGCCCGCCGCTGAGGGCAACCCATGCGAGCACGGTGACGAAGAGGATGGGTGGGAGCACCGCCAGCCCCAACAGCGGGTTGACACCCCAGAGGATGATGAGCGTGACGTCGGCGAGTCCGAGTGCGAGCAGCGGTATCACGACGAGCGCCACCCGCTTGCGGTTCAATCCCTCCTCGGACTCGCTCATGGCCCTTCGTCGCTGCCGGCGGACAAAAGCGTCGCGTTCGTCACAGCGAGGTCTGTCGGCCCGGCCGAACGCTCCCGGCACGCCGGCCACCCACGAGGTAGCCATCGACGGCGCTCGCGTCGTGTGGGGCGGCGTCCTGCACCCACACGCCCCGCTCGTCCGCCCACTCCCGGGCGAGCGCCTTCGATTCGAAGACCCGTCGTGGACCGCGCTCGTGCACCCACTCGCCGGCCCGGGGGCTGTGGCGTCGCGCCGAGGGTTTGATTTCGAGCACGTACTCGTCGCTCACAACCGACCCGACGCGCTCGGCACGCTTTTGGCTATGGGTCGCCGGCCGCGGCCGGTGCAGTAGCGGTGGCGCGGTAGCGGTGCCGTGGCGGCGCGGCCGCGGCGAAGGTGCGGTTCCTGGTGGATGAAGGGCGAGGCGTGCGAGACGCGAGCAGCGCGAGCGTCTCGGTGCGAGCGAAGCGAGCAAGCCGAGGGCTTCGGCGGTGCTGTGCGGAGGTGGGCGTGGAGGTCGTCCGCGCGAGCGAAACGAGCGCGGTTCGCCGCGAACGAGCCGTCGGCGAGTGAGCGGGAGTTTTTAGTCCAGGTTTTTGCAGGGGGTTCGACCGAGCGTGAGCGGAGCGAGCGCGAGGGAGGACCTCCTGTAAAAAAGTGGGTTCTAGGTGAGGTAGAAGACGAGCACGCTGATCGTAAACAGCGCGAGGACGACCGCGCCGGCGAGCGCGCCGCCCATCGTCACCATCGCGTTGGCGTGGCTGGCGAGCGTTTCGGTCCTATCGTTGCCGAAGACGGTCACGCGGGCGCGCTCGGTCGCCATCCCGGTCTCGACGGGTTCGCAGTCGGCGAGCGCGCGCTCGACCAGCGTCTCGATGCGCTCGACGAGTTCGTCGTGGGCGATGGCGTCGCCCACTTGGTTGGTGGATTCGAGCGTGTTCACGACGTGGGTGTCGCTCGTCATCACCTCGGCGGTATCGACGGCGTCGAGCCGGCCGACGATGGTCTCGCGCAGGCCCGGCTCCATGTTGTTGCCGTCGACGAGGACGTAGGCGGTGGTCTCGTCGCCAGCGGCGAACACCGCGACCCGAATCCCGAGCGGGCCGATTCCTTCCTGTGGTGTCCACGCGGTTTCGTCCCACGCGACGCCGAGTTCGAGCGGTTCGCGTGACGCGCGCGCGAGGTCGCCGGCCACCTCGCCGACGGCCTCGATGAGGTCGAACGAGCGTTGGCTGCCCGGCACGACGTGGCCCAAATCCGCCCCTTCCAGTCCATTATTTGAATTGTGCGCATCGACGAGCATCGCGTCGTCCAATCCGTGCGCGCGCGCCTCGGCGGTCGCCGACAGTCCCACCGAGTAGTCGATGTCGTCGGCGAAGTTCGGCGCGTAGGTCGCCACCAGCAGCGCGCTATCGCCGACCGCATGACCCGTGACCGTGGCCTCGCCGACAGTCGCGCGCCGGCTCGCCGAGCCAGTCCCTCCATACTCGATGCGCTCGCTCGCCCGCTCGACGGCATCGAGGACGGTGTCGACCTCGTGCTCGCTGACGAGGTTGAAGTCGTGGCCGGCGGTCGCGTGTGGCGGAAAGCCGAGTCCGTCGGTGCTCTCGGCGACGCGCTTTGGAAGGTCGCCACCGCCGATTTCGCCCATCGGGCCGGGATGGACCATCGGGAGAACGAACCGCGCCTTCTCGGAGCCATCAGGGCGGCGCGCCGAGAACACGGTGACGGGGACGAGCGCCTCCTCGCCGAGCGTCGCGAAGAACTCCTCGATTTCGCGCGTCCCATCGGCGATGTGGCCAATGAACCCCCTGAGAAAGTCGAGCACACTCACGCCCAGACTCCGCCGCCACGGCCGGTCGATGACGGTCACGAACGCCCAGACGCCGCCGGCATAGAGCAGACACAGGAGGGCGAGCAGGGCGAAATCGAGCGGTTCGACGGCGGCGAACTCCGCCGGCCCGCGGTTCGGCCGGGAGAGAAACGAGCGCACGAGCGGGCCGCCGACCTCGAAAAAGCGCATCGTGCCGCTGTAGACGAAGACGAGCAGCGCGACCGCGGCGGTCTGGATGCTCGCCGGTACCGCCGCGATGAACAGCGATTTTCGGGAGATAGCGAGCACGACGAGCAGCCGCAGCGCGAACACCGACGCCAACCCCACAGTCAGGACATCGAAGACGAGCCGCTGGCCGAGCGGCGTGAACACGGCGACGACGCCCGCACCGACGAGGAAGGCGACGAGGATCAGCTCGCTGACGAGCGCGAGCAGCGAGGCGCGGTTGGGCGTGAGCTGGCCGCCGAGATACCGGTCGACGGGGGGAGTGAGCACGCTCGCGGCGATGGTGGGAACCCCGATGAAGAACACCCCTTGCCACGCGTCCTCAAGGATGAACCGCGAATCGAAGGCGGCGATGCCGGCGACGGCGGCGATGAGCAGGGCGAAGCCGAGGCTCGCATACCACTGTGGCGCGCGGAAGACGTACCGCGAGAGGGCCGCGAGGTCGCCCTGCGTGGTCGTCATTGTCGGTCCGACAGCCCGAGCGTGGTTAAATCCACCTCAATCGTCGCTCTCACAGACCGCCCGGAAGTTCGCGAACAGCTCCTCGCCCTCCTCGGTGTGGGCGACTTCGGGGTGCCACTGGACGCCGTAGAGGTCGCGCTCGGTGTCGCTCATCGCCTCGATATCGCAGACGTCGCTCGTGGCGGTACGGACGAAGCCGTCCGGCAGCGCCGTCACCTGGTCGGCGTGGCTCGCCCAGACACGCGTCTCCGGCGCGAGCGAGCCCACCAACGGGTCCGTCTCGTCGTCGATATCGACTGTGACGTCGGCGTATCCCCCATACTCGCCCGCGCCGACCGCGCCGCCGCACTCCTCGGCGATGATCTGCATGCCGAGACAGATGCCCAACACGGGGACGTCCGCGTCGAGATACTCGCCGCAGCGCCCGCGCTCGTCGATGTCCGGCCCACCGGAGAGCACGACCCCGTCGGCGTCGATATTCTCGGGGGGCGTGGTGTTCTCGACGACGGCGGTCTCGACGCCGATGTCGTCCAGCGCACGGCCCTCCAGATGGGTGAACTGGCCGCCGTTGTCGACGACGACGATTCTGGTCATGGTGAGCCTAGGCGACGAATCGGCTAAAACCTCCCGAAACCACGAGCGGCCACCTCAGCCGTCCTCACGACGCTCGGTGGCCGACGCGAAGTCGAGTTCGGCGCGTTCGCGGCTCCACCGGCCCTCGCGCGTGGCGAGCGCTGCCGAGATTGGAGAAGACGAGCCGCAACATCTGTCGGAACACACCCGTTTAAGTACCTACCGCGCTGCGGTGTGAGTGGCTATCATGACCGGTGAACGATTTATTCGGGGGCTCCCCCGAAACAACTCCGCTGTTTGATACTGACGTACAGTTTCTCGATACCACGCTCCGCGATGGCGAACAAGCCCCCGGCGTGTCGCTCACGCCCGACGAGAAGGTCGATATCGCCCGCAAGCTCGACGGGGCCGGCGTCTCGACGGTCGAGGCCGGCAGCGCCTGCACCGGCGCGGGCGAGCGCGAGACCATCTCGCGAGTCACGGACGAAAACCTCGACGCGCGGGTGACGAGCTTCTGTCGCGGTATCAGAGGCGACATCGACCTCGCGCTCGACTGCGATGTCGACGGCGTGAATCTCGTCGTGCCCGCAAGCGAGCGCCACATCGAGGGCAAGGTCGGCACGAGCCGCGGCGGCGTCGTCGAGACCACGGTCGAGTTGGTCGAATACGCCCGCGACCACGGGCTCTGGGTCGAGGTGCTCGGCGAGGACGGCAGCCGGGCCGACCCCGAATTCCTCACCGAACTGATGGGAAGCGCTATCGACGCCGGCGCTGACAGGATTTGCTACTGTGATACCGTCGGTTACGCCACGCCCGAGCACACAGGGGAAGTCGTCGCCGAACTCGCCGCATTGGGACCGACGAGCACCCACACCCACGACGACCTCGGGCTGGCGGTGGCGAACGCACTCGCGTCCATCCGGGCGGGTGCGGACCTCGTCCACGCCACTATCAATGGCATCGGCGAGCGCGCCGGAAACGTCGCGCTCGAAGAGGTCGCCATCGCGCTCGCGGAGGGCTACAACAACGAAACCGTCGACACCACGGGACTCTACGACCTCGCTCGAACCGTCGCCGACGCAACAGGAATAGCGCTCGCGCCGAACAAGGCGGTGGTGGGGGAGAACGCCTTCACCCACGAGTCGGGCATCCACACCGACGGCCAGTTGAAGGACGACGCGATGTACGAACCCTACCCGCCCGAGCGGGTGGGCCGCGAGCGCCGGCTCGCCCTCGGCAAACACGCCGGACGCGCGGGCGTCGCGGCGGCGCTATCCGAACACGACATCGAGGCGAGTGACGACGAACTCGCCGCGATCACCGACCGCGTGACCGACCTCGGCGACCAGGGCAAGCGCGTGACCGACGCGGACGTGCTCGCGCTGGCCGAGACGGTACAGGGCCGCGAGCGCGAGCGCCGGGTCGAACTCGAAGACCTCACGGCGGCCAGCGGCAGCGGAACACCGACCGCGAGCGTCAGACTCCGCGTCGACGGCGACGAACGCACCGCCAGCGGCACCGGCAGCGGGCCGGTCGACGCCGCCGTGGCGGCCGTTCGGGAGGCGCTCGGTCCCGGCCGCGACGCGACGCTCGATTCCTACCACGTCGATGCCATCACTGGGGGTACCGACGCGCTCGTCACCGTCGAGGTCGAGATGAGTCGCGACGCACAGTCGGTCTCGGTCGCCGCGAGCGACGCCGACATCACCCGAGCGAGCGTCGAGGCGATGGTCGACGCGCTCGACCGGTTACTCGCGGACTGAGACCGTCCGCTATCCATCAGTCATCGTTACCGCACCATCCAGTAGGCTTACGCCACCGCGCCGTGAGTCGCCGGTATGCGCGAACTCGATTCCGTCGAGCGAGTGGGCGTCGTCGGCGCGGGGACGATGGGCAACGGCATCGCACAGGTCGCCGCGACCGCGGGCTACGACGTGGTGATGCGCGACATCAAAGACGAGTTCGTCGAGAGCGGTCTCGATGCAATCGAGGAGAGTTTGAGCCGACTCGTCGATAGCGAGACACTCACTGAAGATGCAGCCGGAGCGGCGCGCGAGCGCGTCACGGGCACCACAGAGTTGGACGACCTCGCGGACTGCGATTTCGTCGTCGAGGCAGCCGTCGAGGACATGGGGATAAAACAGGACATCTTCGCCGACCTCGATAAAACTGTGCCAGAGGATGTCGTGTTGGCGACGAACACCAGCACGCTCTCGGTCACGTCGATTGCGAGTGCGACCGAGCGGCCCGAACTCGTCGTGGGACTACACTTCATGAACCCCGTTCCCGTGATGACGGGCGTCGAACTGGTCGTCGGCGAGCACACCGACGACGAAGTGACGCAACTCGCCCATGACTTCGCCGAGGAGCTGGGCAAGGAGACGTGGGAATCGGACGACAAGCCGGGCTTCGTCTCGAATCGGGTTCTGATGCCGTGGATAAACGAGGGCATCAGGGCGTTCGACGAGGGTGTCGCCACGAAGGATGACATCGACCGGGGGATGAAACTCGGGACCAACGTGCCGATGGGACCGCTCGAACTCGCCGACCACATCGGGCTGGATATCTGTCTCGACGCCACTCAGACCCTCCACGAGGAGTTGGGCGACCGCTACACGCCGGCCTACCTCTTGAAGCGCAAGGTCGAGGCGGGCGAGTTGGGCAAGAAAACAGGAGCCGGATTCTACGAGTACGACTAACCGCGAATCGCAAGACACAGTATTCGCGCTCGAATCCGACCCGATATGGCATTCAGCGTTCTCACCGTTCTCCGCCAGTCGCTCAGGCGGCTGGCGACCGGTCCCGCGTTGCTCGTCCTGTTGGGATTGGCCCTTGTCCAGACGATTGCGCGGTTCGTCCCCGGCCAGTTTGCCCGCCCCACGCCCGGCGTCATCGGCGCTGGTGGCGGTGGCTCACCAGTTGTATTCACCGGGAACCCGCTGCCGATTCTCGCAGGCCTCGTCGTGGCCCTCGTCGGCGTCTATCTCGCACTCGTCACGATTCGTGTGTTCGCCGGCCAGTGGGGCATCGTCGAGCGCGAGCATCTCACCCACCGGGTGGGATTCGGGGTGGCGAACCTGCTCGGCATCTCCATCGTGCTGGCGGTTGCGGCCGTCATCGGCGTGTTCGTGACCGTGCTGGGCGGTCTCGTCGGCGCAGTGGTCTGGCTCGTGGCCTTTCTCGTCCTCGTCGCAGTGTCGTTTTTCACCCCCGCCTTCATCGCCATCGAGGACGACAACGTCCTCACGGCCTTCAAGAAGAGCTTCGGAGTGTTGCGGCGCTCGCCGGTGCGGGTCGCCGCGCTGCTGGTCGCGCTCGTCGTCGTGAACGCCATCCTGCAGGCGGTCGGGAGCGCCGTCGCCGGCGCGGTCGCCTCGGTTCCCGTCGTGGGACCGTTCGTGCTCGCACTCGTGAGCGGACTCGGTAGTGTCTTTCTCTGGGTCGCCATCGCCCGCGCCTACGACCATCTCGAAACCACAGCCGTCTGACGCTGCTGGACGCTACAGAACGGTGTCGTAGACCGCCGCGAGCGCATCGACGGAGTGTTCGACGCTCATCGCCTCGCGCCGCGAGCGACAGGTCGAAGACAGCCCGTCGCGCTCGGCGAGTGAGCGACCGAGCGCGTCCCGGAAACCAGCGATGTCGCCCGGCTCGTAGTGATACCCCGTTTTACCGTCGTCGATGGTCTCGGTAAGCGCGCCGCTATTCACCCCGACGACGGGCGTGCCACAGGCCATCGCTTCGAGCGCGACGAGTCCCTGGGTTTCGACGGGACTCGGGAAGGCGAAGACGTCGAGCGCCGAGTAGAACTCACCGAGCTCCTCGCGGTCGAGAAAGCCGAGAAAGCGGACGTCCGCGTCTCGCTCGGCGGCCTCCTCCTGAAGCGTTTTGCGCGCCGGACCGTCGCCGCCGAGGACGAACGTGGCGTCCATCCCGTCGGCGGCCGCCACGAGGTCGGTGAGTCGTTTCTCGAAGCCGTGCCGACCGGTGTAGCCGACGAGCGGCCCTGTCCCTTCCGCGGGGAGATCATGACGGGCGCGGAACTCGGTCGCGTCGGTCGGGACGAACCGGTCCGTATCGACGCCGTTCGGCACGACCGACACCGGACCCACGCCACGGCGTTCGAGCGCCGCGCGGGCGGTCTCGCTCGGCGCGATGACGTGGTCGGTTCGCCCGAGAAACCAGCGCTCGTAGGCGTTTCCCGCGCGGGCGACCGCATCCAGCAGCCAGCCCTCGGCGAGATAGCCGGCGTACTCGGATGTGGGGGTGTGGTAGGAGGCGACCAGCGGGCGGTCGATGTCGCGCGCGAGACGCAGGCCCCCCAGTCCCACGCCGAACGGCGTGTGAGCGTGGACGATGTCGGCATCCTCGACCGCGCTGGGTACCGACGGTGCGCCGATGTGGAAGTTCTCGTAGAACGGAAACGGCAGGCTCCGGACTGGGTGTTCGCCCGGCGCGGGGTCGTGCGCGTCAGCGCCCGGATAGACGACGTCCATCCGACCACCCCTGTTCTGCCAGCGCTTGCGCCACGTTCGGATGGTGTAGGTGACGCCGTTCACCGTCGGCAGATAGGTGTCGGTGAAGGCGGCGACGTGTGGCGGCATCGTCGGTGATTCCGGCAGGGAGGATTAAGCCGTTGTGACTTCGCGGTAGATGTGCGAAAGCTCGTCACCCACTCGTTCGAGGCTGTGCTCGGCCGCGGTTTCGCGCGCGTTCGCCCCCAGTCGCTCGCGGAGGTCGGGATCGTCGGCGAGCCTGTCGAGCGCTCTGCGGAACTCGACTCGACTACTGCATTTCAGGCAGTCCTCGCCGTGGGTGAAGAACTCTTCAAACACTGGGATGTCGCTGATGACCACGGTCTTCCCGCAGGCCATCGCCTCCAGCACGACGATGCCCTGATTTTCGACCTTCGTCGGGAAGCAGAACACGTCGCCCGCGCCGAACGCGCCGCGTTTGTCCTCGACCCACCCAGTAAAAGTGAGATTTTCTGGCGGGTTGTCGGTCCATTTTTTCACCACCGGCGAGGCGTGCGGGCCGGTGTCGTAGGTGCCGAACCACGCGAAGTCGTAGTCGGTCGCCTCGGCGAGCCGACAGAAATCGGTGAGACCCTTGCGCTCGAAGACGCTACCGAGCGCGAAGACGACCATCCCGTCGAGGTCGTAGCGCCCGCGGTAGGTCTCCCGCAGCGCCTCGTGGCCCGCGAGCGAGTCGCGGTCGATGCCGTTGGTGATGGTTTCGATGGGAGCCTCGACGGGGTAGTCTTCGAGCAGTTCTTTGGTATACTGGCTCGGACAGAGGAGGAGGTCGGCCTGCGAGTAAAACCAGCGGAGGTAACGCCTGAGCAGCGGTGCGACCTCCGAGGAGAACCGAAAGGACTCGCCGAAGTCCTCGGCGGTCATGTGGGCGTGGAGGACGAGCGGAATCCCGTTTTTCCGGGCGTGACGCGCGACCGCGAGACTGCCCGGACCGGGCGCGTTGCAGTGGGCGAGGTCGAACTCACGAAACGCGTCGTCGCCGGCCGCGAGCGAGCGCACGGTAGCGGGAACGTCGCCGCGCCACGGCGAGGTCACGATATCGATGTCGGTGTCGGCGAGCGCTTTGCGTTGCTGGGCGGCGGCGGTCCCCCACCCGCTGCGCTGGAGCGGGCCTTCGCATTCGAGGTAGTTGAGCGCGCGCACACCGAAAGCGCGCCGGCAGGTCGAAAAAGTCCACCGAAACGGACGGCAAAACCCATACCGTTCGCCGGCGAACGCTCGGCAGTATCGCATGACGCTCGCCGACGAACGCATCGACCGCCTACACGCGCTGGCCCGCGAAGCAGCCACCGGGGGTCACGCCGACCGCGCCCGCGAGTGCGTCAGGCTCGCCCGCCGGGTCGCCGAGCGCAATCGCCGCTCGCTTCCTCGGGAGTTCGAGCGCTTCACCTGCGACGCCTGCGACAGCTACCTCCGGCCGGGCCGGAACTGCCGGGTGCGCACGCAGGACGGTCACGTGGTGATTACCTGCGAGTGTGGCACACAGGGGCGCTATCCGTATGGATAGGCTTACCTTCGACGCGCGAGGACGGCCAACGATGACCGACGAACGACTCAGGAAGCGCGCCCACGGCGTCGATGCCACGCTGCGGGTCGGAAAGGGTGGCATCGAGAGTGTCGTCGAGGAACTCGACAGCCAACTCGACGACCGCGAGCTGGTGAAGGTGAAGTTCCTCCGGGCGGCCCGTGGCGCGGGGACGACCGACGAACTCGCCACCGACCTCGCCGAGCGAGCGGATGCCGAGGTGGTGGAGACGCGCGGGAACACGGCGACCTATCACTGATGGTCCGGTTCGCCGACTGGCTCGGCCAACAGGCTCCCACGGAAACGCCGAACGGGACGAACGTCACGGAGGTCATCTCGAACCCCAAAATCGGTCCCGTCGGGGAGTTCCTCCACGGTCTCGGAATTCCCTACTACGGCGTCCTCGGCGCGCTCATCACGTTCGTCGTTGCGCTGTTCGTCCTCTACTCGCTCGGGCGGGCAACGGTGGTACCGTTCGTGAGCCGACTGTTGAACCGGCGCGGTCTCGATACCCACGAGAAGAAGCCGCTCCTCCGGCTGACGAAACTGCTCGTGGTCTTCGTCGCCATCGCCATTGCGTTCAGAGCGGCCGGCTATCGGGGGCTGCTCACCTCGCTTGCGACCATCGGGGCTGCCGCGACGCTCGCCATCGGTTTCGCTCTCCAGGACACCATCTCGAACTTCGTCGCCGGCGTGTTCATCTACACCGACCGGCCGTTTCGCATCGGCGACTGGATCGAGTGGGAGGCCGGAACCTACGCCGGCATCGTCGAGGACATCACCTTCCGGGTCACGCGGGTGCGTACCTTCGACAACGAACTGCTCACGGTGCCGAATTCGATACTCACCGGTGACGTCATCAAGAACCCGGTGGCCAAAGACGAACTCCGGCTCCAGTTCACCTTCGGCATCGGCTACGAGGACGACATCGAGCAGGCGACCGACATCATCATCGAGGAGGCCGAAAGGCATCCCGACATCCTCGACGACCCCGCACCGACCATGCGGATGAGCACCGACGGCGCGCTCGCCGACTCGTACGTTGGCCTGACCTCCCGGTTCTGGATCGCCGACCCCAACCGGGCGGACTTCCTGAAGATTCGTGGCGAGTACATCACGAACGTCAAGCAGCGCTTCGACGAGGCCGGCATCGACATCCCCTTCCCGCAGGCGGACCTCTCGGGACGGGTCGGCATCGAGAACCCACGACGAATCGAGTCGTCGGAGTGACTCAGTCGTCGGAAACCGCCGCGTCGGTCTCGCCTTCGGCGGTCGGCGGTCCCGTTATCTCGTAGAGGTTTTGGCGAGCGTCGGCGAAGTAGACGTCCTCGTCGATGGCCCCGATGCCCTCCAGGCGTTCGAGCGCGTAGCGGACCGTCCGCGCCGAGAGCATCGACTCCTCGACGATGCCCTTCTGGGTGAGCGTGCCGTTGTATTCGAGCACCTTGAACACGAGTTTCGCGCTCGGCGGCAGGTCCACGAGGCGCTCTTCGTCGGAGTCACTCATCGGCCGAACGCACGTGCGCGACGGGGATAAAACCGCGGTCTGCGCCTGCACGCAGCCGTGAGTCGGCGCGTGCGGGCCAGCGGTGAGAGCGAACGGCTTTTGAGCGCGTGGTCGGTAGTTCGGGTATGGCGACCGAGACAGCCGACGCGCGGGCCGACCATCTCCGGAGTCTGACGGTCTCCTCGGTCACGTCGCTTTCGGGCATCGCGGCCGGGCTCGTCTCCCAAGCGGTCGCGAGCGGGGCGACCGACACCGCCGGTCTCTACCCGCTCGCCGGCGTCATCCTGCTCCAGCTCCCCCTCTTGCGGCTGCTGGGGGTCGACGTCGAGGACTTCTCGATGAAGGACAACGTCTACATCGCGTTCATGACCTTTGCGCTCTGGTTCGTGACGTGGGCAATACTGCTGACCACCCAAACTAGCTTCTGATGGCCGACGACAGCATCGCGGTCGTCGACCTCGACCGCTGCCAGCCCGACCGGTGTAACTACGAGTGTGCGAACTTCTGTCCGCCCAATCGGACGGGCGAGGAGTGCATCGTCACCCGTGAGGAGCGTTTCGAGGACGACGGGTACGATGGCGGCCCGGACCAGATTTCCATCTCCGAGGAGCTTTGCTTGGGCGAGACCTGTGGCATCTGCGTCGAGAAATGTCCCTTCGACGCCATCGAAATCATCAACCTCCCGCAGGAACTCGACGACGATCCTGTGCATCGCTACGGCGAGAATTCCTTCGCGCTCTATGGGCTGCCGGCCCCACAGGACGGGAAAGTCACAGGGATATTGGGACCGAACGGCATCGGCAAGACGACCGCCGTCAGGATTCTCGCCAACGAGATCACGCCCAATCTCGGCGAGTGGGATGGACCGGCGGGCTGGGAGAGCGTCATGGAGGAGTATCGGGGGACGGAACTCCAGAGCTACCTCGAAGACCTTCAGGAAGAGGCGATAACGGTCGCGCGAAAGCCCCAGTACGTCGACCAGATTCCCAAACGATTCGATGGCAACACGCGCGAGCTACTCGCCCGTACCGACGAGCGCGGCGTGCTCGACGAGTTGGTCGAGCGGCTCTCGATTGGGCCAGTCATGAACCAGCCAATCGACTCGATTTCGGGTGGCGAACTCCAGCGGGTGGCGCTGGCGGCGACGCTCGCCCGCGACGCCGACTTCTACTTCCTCGACGAGATCACCCCGTATCTCGACATCGGCCAGCGCATGACCGCCGCGCGGCTCATCGGCGACCTCACAGGGGAGGACCGCTCGATGCTCGTGGTCGAACACGACCTCGCGATTCTCGATCTGCTCGCCGATTCCCTCCACGTGGCCTACGGCGAACCCGGAGCCTATGGGGTGATTACGCCGCCGAAGTCGGTGAAAAACGGCATCAACGAATACCTATCAGGGTATCTCGAAAACGAGAACATGCGCATTCGCCCGAACGCCATCGAGTTCGAAGAACACGCCCCCCGGAGCGTCTCGGCGGGCGACGCCTTGGTGGAGTACCCGGACATCGCAAAATCCTACGGCGACGGCGAGTTCTCCCTCACAGTAGAAGGTGGCACCATCCACGAAAACGAGGTGCTCGGCGTCGTCGGCCCGAACGGCATCGGCAAATCGACGTTCGCCGAACTGCTCGCCGGGAACCTCGACCCCGATACCGGCAGCCTCGACGCGAGCCTCGATGTCTCGTACAAACCACAATACATCGACATCGACCAGCCGATGCGCGTCGACGCCTTTCTGTCCTCGATTACCACGGATTTCGGTTCGTCCTACTGGAACACCGAAATCGCGCAACCGCTCCAGCTCGACCGGGTGATGGAGCAAAATTTGACTGATCTCTCCGGTGGGGAGCGCCAGCGCGTCGCCATCGCGGCCTGTCTCTCCGAAGAGGCCGACCTCTACGTGCTCGACGAGCCATCGGCCCACATCGACGTCGAACAGCGCGTGCAGGCGACGACGGCCATCCGCCGGTACGCCGAGAACCACGACGCAACAGCTCTCGTTATCGACCACGACACCTACATGATCGACCTGCTTGCCGACCGGCTGTTGGTGTTCGACGGCGAACCCGCCGAGTCGGGCCATGCCAGCCCGCCAGTGGGTATGCGCGAGGGGATGAACCGATTCCTCGAAGACCTCGACGTGACCTTCCGGCGCGACGAGCGCGTCGGCCGCCCGCGCATCAACAAACCCGGCAGCCAGCTCGACCGCGAGCAGAAACGCGCCGGCGAATACTACTACACGGCCTGACGTGCGTCCCTTCTCACGGCTTCGCCGACGGCTCGAAACCCCCTCCAGACGGCGTGCAGCGGTCTTCGCCGCGCTCTGTCTCGTACTAAGCGCGCTCGCGCTCGTCGGCTTCGTGAGCGCGAGCACGCCGACGGTGACGGTCGCCGAGGACCTGCCCGAGCGGAACACACTCGTCGGTCTCCAAGGATACCACGACGAGGGCCGGGCGCTCGAACTCGCCCCCAACGGAACCGTGGTCTGGGAGTATACGACTGTGGAGAACGTCTTCGACGTCGAGGCGCTCGGGCCGTCTCGCGTGCAAATCGCGGGTGCGGACGCCCTGCCCGACGAACAGTGTCCGTCACGCTACCGCGACGACGGCACGCCGGGGTGTGTCCATAACACCGTTCGCATCGTGAATCAGACGACCAACGAGACGCGCTGGCAGTACGGCTGGTACGACGTCGAGCGCCACGAGCACGAACTCCACGACGTCGACCGGTACACGGTGGATGGCGAGGCGCGCTGGGTGTTCGCCGACATGGGTAACGACCGCGTGTTCGCAGTGAATCGCAGCGGGGTAGTGCAATGGCAGTGGAACGCCAATTCGACCTACGACCCGCCGCCCGGCATGGGTCCCGAGGACGACTGGACCCACCTGAACGACGTCGATAGAGTGAGTGAGAATCGATTTCAGGTAAGCCTGCGGAACTTCGATACCGTCGTCGAGTTGCGCATCGGGGCGAACGACTCGATTCGGGTAGAGCCACTCGTCGGCCCGAACCGGTACACGCCGAACGGCAGCGCGGGACCGCTCGACCGACAGCACAACCCCGACCGCCTCGCCGACGGTCACCTGCTCGTTGCCGATTCTGAGAACGACCGCATCGTGGAGTTCGAAAACGGAACCCCGGTGTGGACGGCTGGCGGGAGCGCCCGCCTCGACTGGCCGCGCGATGCCGACCGTCTCAAGAGTGGGAACACGCTGGTCGTCGATTCGTACAACGACCGTATCGTCGAACTCGACGGCACAGGAGAAATCGTCTGGGCGGTCGAGACGGGGAAGTTGCCCTACGACGCCGACCGCATCCCCCGGGATGGCTCCGGCGAGGGAAGTCGTGACGAGCCGACCGCCGACGCGGCGGGCTTCGACGGCGGAACGAACGAGACGAGTTCCCTCCGGGACGCGCTCGCCTACGGACTGACGCTGCTGCGGTACTCGATTCCGGGCTGGGTCGACACGTGGGGGTTGCTCGCGGGCGGAGTGCTCTGTGGACTCGGTGCGGTCGTCGAAACGTGGCGGTGGCGACGATAGGGCTAGACGAGCGCCGAGCAGTCGGGACAGAGCTGCTGGTTTTTGACATCGACCTCGCGCACGGTTGGAGAAAAGTTCATCACGCAGCTCTCGTCGTCGCAGTGTTCGAGTCCGAGGGTATGGCCGATCTCGTGGACGACCTCCTTGCGGACGCGCTCGCCGAATACGTCGTCTTCGGAGCGGTCGAGGCGGCCACCGTCGGCGGCGGTCCGGAGACGATACGTCGAGACGACGCTGCCGTTGCCGGAGAGGTAGGCCAGTCCGAAGACGTAGTTGCGCCGGCGGTAGAAGAGGTCCTCAGTGGTGAGGGCGATGTTCTTCTCCGCGGAGCCGACGTGGCCGGCGAGTTCGATGAACGCCTCGGCGCGGTACTGGCTCCGACTCTCGTCGTAGGCGTCGTCCGGGAGCGCACGGGCGTCGTGGAGCATGACGTCACAGCCGTAGACCGACCGCAACCCGGCCGAGGCCGCCCGCTTGATGGGAGCGGGGACGTCGCCGACCGGCACGATGTCGACGTGCATACGAAGGGGTTAGGACGCCCCAATCATAAACGTCCCGACGTGAACCCCCGACATCGGACCCCCCGTGGTCCCCTCGCCGACGCACTCGCCGCCCGTCTCTCCCGTTTCGACGACCTCGTCGAGGTCGGTGTCGGCGCACGGACCGACGTCGCCGCCCGCCTCGCCGAGGAGACATCGGTACTGGCGACCGACATCCGTTTCCGTACCGTGCCCGACGGCGTCACGTTCGTCCGCGACGACATCACCGACCCCGAAACGGGTATCTACGCCGATGCAGCCGTACTCTACGCGCTGAACCTCCCGCGGGAACTCCACCGGCCGACGCGAGCGGTCGCGCGGGCGGTCGGGGCCGAATGCTACTTCACGACCCTCGGCGGCGAGTTTCCGGCCATCCCGACCGACGCCGAGACGCTGCCGGCCGGCGAGACACTCTTTCGTGTCACGGGTCGGGGAGGTGACTCGTGAACCCCGACGCGGTCGTCCTCGACATCGACGGCGTGCTCGTCGACGTCGCCGACTCATACCGGCGGGCAATCGTCGAAACGCTCGACACGGTCCATGGCGAGTCGATGAGTCAGGAGGGCGTCCAGTCGTTCAAGGAGGCCGGCGGGTTCAACGACGACTGGGAACTCACGAGCGCAGCAGCCCTCTATCTGCTCGCCCGGCGCGAGGGACTGACGCTCTCAGTTGAGGCGTTCACCGACGCGATTGCAGCGACCGGTGGCGGACTCGCCGGTGCCGAAACGGCCGTCCGAAACGCGCTCGCACCCGACGAGCGCGAGCGGGCGTTCGCGGCGTGGGACCGCGAGCGACTGCGCGACGTCTTCCAGCAGCTCTATCTCGGCGGCGACCTGTACGACGACCTCGAAGACGGGGAGCCGGACCCCGCCATCGCTGGCGCTGGCTTCATCCACGACGAGCGAGTGCTCGCAGACCGGGCGACGCTCGATTTCCTCACTGAGAACTTCCGAGTGGGCGTCGTGACCGGACGGCCGGCTGCCGAGGCCGATATCGCCCTCTCGCGGGTGGGGCTGGACGTCCCGAACGAGCACCGCTTCACGATGGATAGTCCAGTTCCTGGAAAACCCGACCCGGCGGCGCTCGTCGCGCTCGCCGACCGCCTCGACGCATCGAGCATCGTCTTCGTCGGCGATACGCTCGACGACGTTCGCACGGCGCGCAACGCCAGTGAGGCGGACCCGGGGCGGGAGTATTCCGGTATCGGGGTTCTCACTGGTGGTCTCGATGGCGAGACGGGTCGCGAGAAATTCGCGCGCGCCGGCGCGGACGAGGTGTTCGGGAGCGTCAACGAACTGACTGAGTTACTGGAACCGACATGATTAAATATATTTTTCGTTGACAGAGGGTATGGGCTGGCTCACAATCGAACGCGGTGGCTGGTCGGCTGCGGCTGGGGCGTTCCTTTCGTTTCTCGCGGTCACGCTACTCGTTCCGTTCGGCTCGCTCATGTGGGTCGTTGCGTTCTGTGTGCTGCTTCCAGTCGGCGCGGCGGTTGTCTATTGGGTGGGTTTCGTCGGCAGCGTTGGCCCGCGAACGGACCAGCCGGGGCGACTGACGCTCTGGTTCCTCACCGCGTTCGTCGTCGCTATCGTCGGGTACATGGCGACGTTCGAGTTGACGAGCGACGGAAGCATCCCGGAACTCCTCGGACAGGTACTCTCGCTCATGCTCTCGGGATGGGTAGCGAACTGGCTCGTGCATCGCAATGGGGTCGAACGGCTCCGCAACCGCGTCGCTGGATGAGAGCAACGACGCAGTTGCCGCTCGCAACGCTTATTCGGCGTTCGGGCGACCGTTGGGTATGCGCATTGCACTCTGTGGCGGCACGGGCGACCTCGGCAGAGGACTCGCCCTCCGGCTGACCCGCGACACCGACCACGAGGTCATCGTCGGCTCCCGGGACCCCGAGAAAGCCCGCGAGCACGCGACCGAGTACGAGGACGAACTCGACAGTCGGGACATCGATGGCGACATCAACGGCTTCGACAACGCGATGGCCACCGACCGCGCCGACATCGCCATCCTCTGCGTGCCGGCTTATCACCTCGCCGATACCGTCGAGGGAATCGAGGGCAACCTCGACGACACAGTGCTGGTGAGTCCCGCCGTCGGCATGCACCGCGAGGAGGGGACGATGAGCTACAACCCACCCAGCGCGGGCAGCGTGACCGCCCTTGCCGCCGCGGCCGCCCCCGATGGCATTCCGGTGGTGGGAGCCTTCCACAACCTCGCGGCCGGTCGCCTCGCCGACCTCGACGCCACCCTCGACTGGGACGTGCTCGTGGTCGGCGACGACGGCGACGCGAACGCCACGGTCGAGGGCCTTGCCGACGGCATCGACGGGGTTCGTGCGCTCGCTGCCGGCCCGCTCGCCGCTGCACCCGAAGTCGAGGGTCTCACGCCGCTGCTCATCAACGTCGCGGCGAACAACGACGACCTCGCCGACCTCGGCGTGCGCTTTCGCTGAGCGGTTTTGTGAGCGAAATCAAGCCGTCTAGCGGTTACGGACCAGAATCACTCCACACTGCTCGGCCAGCCATCGCCTATTGTTCGACGGACACCACGGTTGGGCATTCCGCGTTCAGAATTATCGATTGTGTGACGCTTCCGAACACGGTTTTCCCTGCCGGAGAGCGTTTTCGTCCAGCGATGACGATGTACCGAGCGTCCTGTTCGGCCGCATACTCGACGATTCGGGTTTTGGGATCGCCCATCAATCCAACGGCTTCGGCAGAGATATCGAACTCGGCGACCGCGCTCGCTGCTACGTCCGTTGCCGTCTCTCGCACCTCCTCGTCGCTGATTTGAACGTCCGGTCTGGTCGCATGGACGCCCTCCATTTTGATCATGTCCGATTTGGTCAGGGCGTGCACGGCGTGGACAGTGTCGTCGAAAGCCGTTGACAAACGTTCTGCTTCCGCTATGGCCTTTGCCGTCCGGTCTGATTGGTCTACTGCGGCGATGATTACCATACCATCTATTTCAGAACAGTAGTCTTACGCTTTTCCCTTCCATACCCTGTCCAGACCGTTCGCATCTCTTCTGAACCGCACTCACTGCTCACGGCTCACTTCGGTCGTCAGCCGCCAGTCGCCAACCGACCGGATGACTTTTCACGTACTGCGTCGACGTGCGCGGTATGCACACACTCCTCCATCTCGGATTCAGTCACGCGCAACCGGTCGTGGTCGTCCTCGCCGCGATAGCCACCTTCGCCGTCGGTCTCTGGGTCGGAATGTCCCGCCGGGCGGACAGCCCCACGAACACGCGACTCGACGAGGACAGCGACCGATAGGTTTCAGACCCGTTCGGGTCGCCAGCCGCCGTCGACCGCGACGTTCTGACCGCTCAGGTAGTCGCTGTCCTCGTCGAGGAAGAACCGCACCGCCTGCACCATGTCCTCGAAGTCCGCCGGCCGCCCGCGCGGGAGGTCGTCGGGGAACACCGCTGAGTTCTCGACCACGTAGGGCGAGACGGCGTTCACCGTGATGCCGTCGTCCTGCGTGTCGGCCGCGAGCATCCGGGTGAACATCACCACGCCCGCTTTGGCGACGAAATACGGGAAGTTTTTCGGGCTGACGAGCAGGCGGTCGGCACTCGCGTAGCCGATGTTGACGATGCGACCCCACTCGCGCTCGCGCATCCCCGGAAGCGCGCGCTTCGCACAGAGGTAGGTCCCGTTGAGATTCGTCTCCAGCACGCGATTCCACGTTTCGAAAGAAATCTCCTCCCAGTGGCTCGGCGCGAACGCGCCGACGTTGTTGACGAGAATATCGACCGCGCCCAATTCGCCTTCGACCACGGTAAACAGCTCGTCGACCGCCGTGGGGTCGGTCACGTCGCCCTGTACGGTCGTGGTCTCGACGCCGAACTCACCAGCTCGCTCGGCGACTGCCGCCGCTTCGTCATCGCTCGTGTGGTAGTTGACGGCGACCGCTGCGCCGCAGTCGGCCAGCGACAGGAGAAGCTCGCGACCGATACCCCTCGCGCTCCCCGTCACCAGCGCCGTACGCCCCGAAAGGTCGGGTTCGATCATGGCGAGGGTTCCGTCCCGACGACCATACGTCGTCCGGACGCCACAACGATTTTGTCAACCGAGCACGACGCGAAACTATGGCCACCGAAGCCTCGAACGACCAGTACGAACAGGTGTATCAGGCCACCTACGATGCGGTGTGGGCCGTCGTCGGGGAGGTCGTCTACGGACTCGTTCTCGCGGCGCTGTTTCTCGTCGGCATCGATATCGTCGTGGTCTCGCTGATGGGGTTTGTAGCCATAGCCACGCCGATAGCGGTGGTTTTTGCCCTTCTCGGGGTCGTTCTCGTCGTCATCACCGCCCATCGGTTCGCGAAGCTGTTCGACCTCCTGCCGTGGTCGTAGATGCCACGGCCCGCCACCACGAACCGTGACGAACTAAGTCGCCGGGAGCCACAGTCGAGTCATGGCGACCTACGCCGGCGTCGACCTCGGGGGGACGAACGTCCGGGCGGTCGTCGCCGACGCCGACGGGACGATACTCGGCAGTCACAAACGGGCGGCCCCGCGCGGTCCGAACGGGCTGGCCGTCACCGAGGCGATACTCGACTGCCTCCGCGAGGCGTCGGCGGCGGCGGGAGTCGAACCCCAGAGTACGAGGGCGGCCGCCATCGCCGCCGCCGGACGGCTCGACCTCACGGAGGGGCTGGTCGAACCGACGAACATCCCGGTGGGAGAGGTTCCCCTCCGCGGACCGGTCTCGAACCTGCTCGCAACCGACGACATCCACCTCCACAAGGACGTCGCCGCCGGCGTCATCGGCGAGCGCTATCACGCGGCGCGCAACCCCGACGACATGGCCTACCTCACGATCTCCTCGGGCATTGGGGCCGGCATCGCCGTCGACGGTTCCATCCTGTCGGGCTGGGACGGCAACGCTGGCGAGGTCGGCCACATGACAGTCGACCCCGCCGGGAGGATGACCTGTGGCTGCGGTCACGACGGCCACTGGGAGGCCTACTGCTCGGGCGCGAACATCCCCGACTACGCCAGAGTGCTCTGGACGGAAGCCGACCGGCCCGATACCGCCATGCCCATCGAGAGCGACGAGTTCGTCGCCGCCGACGTGTTCGCTCACGCCGAGGAGGATAGGCTTGCCGACCACGTCGTCGAGCGCCTCGCGGGCTGGAACGCCCTCGGCGTGGCGAACCTCGTCCACGCCTACGCGCCGCTGGTCGTTTCAGTGGGTGGTGCGGTCGCGCTCAACAACGAATCCCTCGTCGTCGAGCCGATACGCGAACGCCTCGAAGGGTTGGTGATGACGAACGTCCCCGAGATTCGCCTCACCGACTTCGGCGACGACGTGGTCGTCCAGGGCGCGCTCGCGAGCGCGCTCACCGGCGGCACCGGTGACGTCGACCGCCGCGAGTGAGTCAGGCCGGCGTGTACCGCCGCCCGCCGACGTAGAGTTCGTCACCGTGGGTGATGAGCGACCCCGAATCGGCGTCGAACGGTTCGGGCGCGTCGATGGTGCAGTTCGCGGCCAGCCGGTGGGTGCCCGGCCCGTTGGCCTTGATGGCGACCTCGCTCGCGGCGAGATGGCAGTTCACGAGTCCGTAGGACTCCATCAGCGTGCTCCAGATGGCGTAGCGGTCGCTCTCCGTGCCGATTCGACAGCGCTTTGCGAACACGTGGCCGTTCTTGCCGCTGATTGCCGCATCGCCGTTTCCGTGGAATACACAGTCCCGAAGGTCGACCGGCCCGGCGAACTGCGACAGACCGTCGAAGGCGATTCCCCTGATGGTGTAGTGGACCTGTTTGCCCTGATAGGTCGAGTTGATGCCAGAGCGCACGTCGACACGTTCCGGCTCGTCGGTGTCCCCGACGATTTCGAGCGTGCACTGGGCCTTCTGCACTATCGGCCCGGTGTGAATCGCCGGGGCCTCGTCGGTATAGGTTCCCGGCCGCACACGAATCGTCGTGTCGTGCTGGACGAATATGGGGAGTCGGTTGAACGCCTCCTGCATCGTCGCCAGCGGGTCGCTCTCGGTACCGGGATTGTCGTCATCACCACGAGTATCGACGACGAAATCCTGCGAACGCCGCGTCGTCAGCGGACGGCTCACGAGACCCCATTTCGGGATTTCCTCGTCGATACGCACCCACTGGCGGTCGGCCGAATCGCTCACTCCAACGCCTCGCGCGAGGCGGCGAAGCGCACGCGGCCATCGACCGTGGAACCGAGCGAGAGTTCGGCCACGTCCTCAGAAAGTACCCGTCCACCCTCGACCGGAACGCCCCATGTGTCGAAACGGAGGTAGCCACGAATGTCGTCGGCGTGGGTGAACAGGTCGAGATAGTCGACCGCATGTTCGGGAAACTCGCTCGCACTGTGGGCTTGGTCCATGTCCGAGTAGGCAGTGTCAAGGTCGGCGAAAAAGTCCTCAAGCCTGTCAGCGTCGCGCTCGGTGGCTTCGACCACGGTGTCCGAAACCGCCGCTATCTCGTCGGTCGAGAGACCCGCCTCGGCGAGCGCGCGCTGGGTGCGCTGGTCGAAATGCATACCCCCGATTCGAGCGCGGGCGGTGAAAGCGTCGCGGTCTATGGCAACTCGGGTTCGTAGCCGACCGCATCGACCGCCATCGAAACCGTTTCCTCGATGCCCTCCTCGCTTTCGACGCTCAGGTAGTGGTCGGCCTCGATGTCGCGCGAGCGGTCGGCCTTCGCACAGACGGTCAGGACAGGCACGTCGAACCGCTCGGCAACGGCGTCCCGGAGCGCGAGCTGGTCGGACAGGGGATAACCGCAGGCCTCGCTCGCATCGACGAAGACGAGCACGCAGTCGGCGACATGGGTGAGCGCGCTCTCGGCCTGTAATTCGATTTCGTTACGCTTCTCCTCGCGGTCGAGCAGCCCCGGCGTATCGACCAGTTGATAGCGGATGTGCTCGCGCGTGAGGTGGCCGACGCCGATTCGCGTCGTGGTGAACGGGTACGAAGCGGTCTCGTGGCGCGCGTTCGTGACGCGGTTGACGAAGGTGGATTTCCCGACGTTGGGAAAGCCCGCGACGACGATGGTCGGTTCGTCGGGGCGGATGTCCGGCAGGACTTTGAGTTCGTCCCGGGCCGCGTTGAGTCTGTCGAGGTCCTCCGCGACTTCCTCGACGACGTCCGCAAGCCGGGCGAACGCCTGCTTTCTGAGCTTGCGCGCCGTCTCGACGTCGCCACCCAGCCGCCCCTGATACTCGCGTTTTATCTCGTCGGTCTGGTTGCTCGCCCAGCCCACCTCCGAGAGGCTCTTTCTGAGTTCATCGACCTCGACGATGGCGTCGGCGAGTTCGTAGTAGAAGGGGTCGACCGTGTCGAAGTCCGGCCAGCTCGTCACGACGTGTTCCAGGTTATCCGAGAGGACGTTCGATGCGGTCTGGAGCATCGAGCGCTGGGCCTCGACGCCGGACTTCGCTCGCCCGGCCCGCGCCGCCCGCGAAAACGCCCGGTCCACCAGTTCCTCGGCGGTGGGCGTCGTCGGCAGGTCTTCGAAAATCATGCAGTCCGTACTGTGTACGCACGTAAAAGCGCGTCCGTCGGGCGCTCGGCGTGCCTGCCGCCGACACGGATTTATTACCCGGCCGAGTACGGGCGGTATGACGAACTGGCGAGCCGTGGGAATCGGCTTCCTCATCGAACTGGTCCTCAGTATCGTTCTCGTTATCGTTCCCGGTCTCGGGCAGCTCGCCGCCGCGCTCATCGGCGGGTTCGCCGCCGGGTACGTCGCCGACGGCGGACTCACCAGTGGGTTCTGGCATGGGTTGCTCGCGGGTGCGCTCGGCGGCGTTATCGTCGCCGTCATCATCGGCCTGTTCGGGTCGGCGGTGCTCGGGCTGGGCGGTGGCGGTGCCGGCGTCGCCTTCGGTCTCGGGGTGACGTTGTTCGCCATCGCCGTCTTCTTCATCATCGCCATCCCGAGCGCCGTGGCCGGCGTGGTCGGCTCGGTGGTGAGCTGACGTTCACCGCCGCGCGCGCAGTTCCTCGCGGAGTTCGTCGAGGCTCACGCCCTCCATCGCCAGCAACACGAGCAAGTGATAGACGAGGTCGGCGCTCTCGGCAACGAGTGCCTCGCGGTCGCCGTCCTTCGCCGCGAGCACGACTTCCGTACTCTCCTCGCCGATCTTTTCGAGCACGGCGTTTTCGCCTTTCTCGTGGGTGAACAGCGACGCCGTGTAGGAGTCGTCGGGAAGCTGTTCCTGTCGCTCTTCGATGACCGCCACGAGGTCGTCGAGCACCCCATCGTTCACAGGTCGCCCACCTCGCGGATGTCGTCGAGTTCCTCGAACGCCTCGCGCTCACGGCGGCCTTCCTCGAAGACGCCGGGGTCGACCTCGATGGGGGCGTTCGTGCGGGCGGCGAGCGCGAGCGAATCGCTCGGGCGCGCGTCGATGACCCGCTCGCCGCGGGGCGTCTCGACGTGGAGGTCGGCGGTGTAGGTCCCTCCCTCCTCACCACCTTCGATGGCATCGACGACCACGCTATCGACCCGGCCGCCGAGTTCCTCGACCACATCGAGCAGGAGGTCGTGGGTGAGCGGTCGGCCGATGTCGACGGCGTCCATCCCGCGGGCGATGGCCGAGGCCTCGTCGAACCCGATGAAAATCGGTAGGTAATCCGATTCGCCGTCCACGGTCAAAAGCACGACCGGCACGGGTCCGGAGGGCGTGCCCGCGATGCGGACGGCATCGATGTGGGCGTTCATGGCTCTTCGAAGGGCGCGCGCGATGAAAAACTCTGGCACTACTCGTCCGCCGACTCGAAGAAGGCAAGCCCGTGAATCCGCGCGTCGTCGGTGAGTTCGGGATGGAAGGCGGTGCCGAGAACGGGACCGTCGCGTACCGCCACCGGCTGGCCGTCGAACGTCGCCAGCACTTCGCAGTCGCCCGTCTCGTCGATGCAGGGCGCACGGATGAACACCGCCGGGAACCGCTCTTCGAGACCTGTAACGTCGAGTCGAGTCTCGAAACTGTCGCGCTGGCGGCCGAAGGCGTTGCGTTCGACCGTCGCATCGACGAGGTTCAGGTGTTCGACGCGCTCGTCGCCGGCGTCCCGACAGGCGACGATGAGACCGGCACACGTCGCGAGCAGCGGTTTGCCCGCTTCGACGTGGGTGACGATTTCCTCTCCCATCCCCTCGCGCTGGAGGTGGTTCGAGATGGCCGTCGATTCCCCGCCCGGCAGGAGGAGGAGGTCGCAGTCGGGTATCGTCCCCGACGAGCGGATTTCGACCGGCTCGGCACGCTCGCCGTGGGCACGGGCCGCGCGCTCGATGGCCGCCGCGTGCTCCCTGAAATCACCCTGCACGGCGATGACGCCGGCCATGAGACTCATACCGACAGCACGTGGCTCAGTCGAAAAAGTCCCGCGTTACAGCCCGATGCGCATCACCATCACCAGGATGCCGAACGCGATCCCGAAGGCGACCACCGTTTTGGGGTCGAGTCGGATGGCGTTCTGGTCTTCGGCGTCGAAATATCTTACCAGTCCGGCACTCGACATCAACCCGCCGGAGTTCTGACCGCTGCTCATATCCGAACTGTGGTGGCTGTGGGCCTAAACCTTTCGTCGGGCTGCGGACGAGACGGGGGGTGGGAAACGCTTATCAGCGCCACGCGTCAAATTCTCGCCGGAACATGAGTGTTCGACTGAAAGATTTCTACGCGGACTGGTGTGGTCCCTGTAAGACCCAAGACCCGATTCTCGAAGAGCTGGAGGAGGACATGGATGGCAGCGTCGAGTTCGAGAAGATCGACGTCGACCAGGAGCAGGAGGTCGCCAACGAATACCAAGTACGGTCGATTCCCACGCTCGTCGTCGAGAACGACGACGGCGTCGTCGAGCGGTTCATCGGCGTCACCCAGCGCGAGGAGATCGAGAGCGCGCTCGAAAAGGCCGGCGCGTAAATCGCCCGTTTCCCGCCAGCCGAACCCACCATCCACGCCCGGAACCGTTCGCAATCACATCATCGAACCCGAACATCGGCATATTTTAGTGTTCGAGGGATGACGGAAATCTATGGAGACACGAAGCGTGGTCATAGGTATCGTGGTCGCCGTGGTCGTGGGTGCGGGAGTCGCGGGTGTGGCGACGGCGTTCGACAGACTGGTCGGTCCGGACCCGCCGGAAGTAAGCGTCGAGCGAATCAACGAGAGTCATGCCGCCGTCTCGTGGACGACCGACCGGCCGACCCGGGGCACGCTCTCGACGCTCACCCAACATCGGTGTAACGGCTCGTGGGTCGGCGTCAACACCATCAACGATTCGTCGCGGTCGCGCACGCATCTCGTGGTCGCGCCGATTTACGAACTGAACCGCTCACATGTGAACCGAACGCGGGCGAGCCTTCCCAACGACTCGTATGCCAAACAGTACATGCAGGCACCGCCGAAACGATACGAGGTGACGGTCACGGTCCACGGCGATGGCTCGGCGGCATCGAAGACGGTTTTCAAGCGCACCCTCAGTCGAGCCTGTGGCTAACGACAGTCGTTATAAATGATGGTTCGGATGAGCCATCCCGAAACCCGCCGGCGCATCCCGAATCGGCCGAGAAAGGGACGTTTTTGCTATCGAACGCGCTGGTAGATCCGGATGAGCACCTCGGCGACGATACCGACGATGCTCCAGCGATAGGAGAGGGCAGCCGCACCCAGCAGGAGGGCAGCGATTTTCCGCTCGCCACGGTAGAGCGCCAGCCCGGCCTCGACGAGCATCGAGATGGCACTGACTTGTCCCGACCGCTTCGACGTGAACGCGTCTGCGAGTCCCATACTTCCGATAGGGAGGCAAAACGGATAAGCACGCGGGCGGCAGACGCCGGCAGTTACGATTCGGCGGCTCCGAGCGCGTCGAGGCCCTCGTGGGCGAGCCAGTCGAGGAATCGCGTCACTTCTTCAGGACTTTCGATGCGGTAGTCCGCCGCCGTCTCCGTTCCGGGACCGACGTGGACGCCGATGCCGATCCCCGCGAGCGCTCGGAAGGCCGCCTCGTCGGTCGTGTCGTCGCCGATATATATCGGGAGCCAGCCGTCGTGGTCGGCGTCGAGAAGCAAGAGGGCATCACCCTTGTCCCACGCGACCGCCGGCGTGAGTTCGACGATGTCCTTTCCCGTCGATAGCTCGAACTTTCCGGGCGCGACCCGGCCAACGGCCGATTCGACGGCATCGTGGACCTCGTCCCGGCGTTCGGGAGCCGTCCGGTAGTGGACGGTGGCGCTCACGGATTTGTCCTCGACGAAGCAGTCGGTACCGGCGAGGCGTTCCTCGATGTCGGCGACGATTCCGCCGAGGTCGCGCCGCCGGCGCTCGGCGACCGGATGGACGGTCGTCTCGCCGTCCTTGTGGAGTTCGAGACCGTGGTTGCCGGCGTAGTCGATGCCCTCGATACCGACGCGCTCGCGGAGGTCGGCGAGTTCGCGGCCGCTGATGACCGCCACCCGCACCCGGTCGTGGTCGCGGAGGCGTTCGAGGGCCACACGGTTGTCGCTCCCGATTGCGGGGGCGTCGGGGTCGGTCTCGATGCCCGCGAGCGTGCCGTCGAAGTCCGTACAGAAGAGCATTCCCTCCGCGTCCGCCACACGCTCGCGTATCGCCGGGAGACGGTCGAACAGCGCCGGCGGCGCGACCTCAGTCGTCATCGGCGCGTTTCGCCCGAACTTCTTCGACCGCATCGAAGACGCTCGCCATCCACGCGTAGAGGTCGTGCGATTCGACCTGTTCGCGCAGGGCGACCATCCGCTCGGCACGCTCTTCGGTGTCCATCGTCAGCGCCGTCTCGATGGCGTCGGCGAACGCGTCCGTATCGTAGGGGTTGATGGTCAGCGCCTGCTCGCCGAGTTCCTCGTGTGCGCCGGCCTGGTCCGAGAGCACCAGCACGCCGTCGTCGTCGACTTGGGCGGCGACGTACTCCTTGGCGACGAGGTTCATCCCGTCTCGCACCGCGCTCACGAGCATCACGTCCGAATGGCGATACAGCCCGCAGAGTTCCTGTTGGGGGATGAACTCGTTGATGTAGACGACCGGTTGCCAGTCCGCAGTGCCGAAACGGTCGTTGATGCGCTCGATGGTCTCGCGGACTTCGGTCTGGAGGTCCTGATAGTCGGGGATGAGCGAGCGGCTCTCGCTGGCCTTCTGGACGTACGTCACCGCTTCCCGGTAGTCGGGTTCGACCTCCCAGAGACGTTCGAGCGCTTCGAGGCGCTCGACGATGCCTTTGGTGTAGTCGAGCCTGTCGACGCCGACGACCACGCTCGTTGCCGCATCGATGTCGTGGGTCGCGCGGAAGTCGTCCCAGAACTCCGCGCCGGCCTCCTCGCTGCACTCGCGGATGGACTGGGCGTCGATACCCATCGGGAACGGCCGGACGACGGTGGTGTGGCCCTCGTAGTTGACGCGGCCGCCTTCGGGGTCGATGAACGCGTCGTCGAGGGCCTCGTCCACACAGTCGAGGAAGTTCTCGCAGTAGCGCTCGACGTGAAAGCCCAGTAGGTCGTTGCCCAACAACCCTTCGAGCAGCTGTTCGTGTTGGGGACACGCCCGAAAGGTGTCCCAGCCGGGCCACGTGATGTGCCAGAAGTGGGTGAGGAAGGCACTATCAGGAACGGCCTCGCGCACCTGTCGGGGCGCGAGCGTGAAGTGGTAGTCCTGAAACCAGATGAGGGAATTCTCGCCGGCGGTCTCGATGACGGCGTCGGCGAAGGTCTCGTTGACCTGCTGGTAGCGCTGCCAGTAGCGCTCGACGTACTCGGTCTTCATCGTGCCGCCGTGACAGAGCGGCCAGAGGACGCGATTGGAGTAGCCGTAGTAATACCCCTCGACCTCCTCGTCGGTGAGCCAGAGGCGTTTGAGGGTGTAGGCCTCCGACTCGGGCGGCATTCTGACTGTGCCATCATCGTCGGTCACGTCGGCGTCGGCCTCGCCGTCGCCCCACGCGATCCACGTCCCATCCGTTTGCTGCATCACCGGGTCGAGACCTGCCGTCAGACCGCCGGCCGGTCGGTTGACAGTGATGGAGCGCTCGCCGTCGGTTCGCTCGTAGCTGTGCGTGTACGGCTGGCGATTGGAGACGACGACCAGCTCGCCGTCGCCGACCGCCGGTGCGATTCCGTCGTCCGTTGCGCTGTGTTCAGCTCCCATGGAGAGTGCTCGTTTCGGTCTGCTTCCGTGTGCCCCCATTCAGTCGCATTGCTTATAGTTCATGGCCTTGCTCGGCCTGTGTCCGTGGCTTGCCGTCGCCGGCCTTTATCAATACTGGTCGACGCAATCCGGTGCCGTGGTGCGCTCGCAGCGCTGGGGGCCGTGACGAAGCGGCTACGGCGCGGTCGCTGCCCGCGAGCGTCACATGAGCGAATTGAAACGAGCGAGCGCATCCGATAAGGCGTCCGCCTCAGAGGTCGATGTCGGCGGAGGTGTTGGCACGCTCGAAGACAACTTCGAGAACCCCGTTGTTGTAGGTCGCGTTCGCCGACCCTTCGTCGACGCGGACCGGCAGCGAGACGCGTTCGTCGAACTCGTGGCGGTCGCTCGTGGCCTCGATGGTGACGCGCCGGCCGTCGCAGGTGAGGTCGATGGCCTCCTTGTCGACGCCCGGCAGGTCGGCGATCACGCGCACGAGGTCGCCGTCCTCCTGGACGTCGATGTGGGCATCGGTGCCCATGCTGTCGGTGCGAACGTCGACGTTGCCGTTCATCATGCCGTTCATCATCCGCTCGATTTCGCTGAAGATGTCCTCGAAGGGGTCGCGGTCGTCGCGGTCGCCCGGTTGCATGGCCGTGAGTAGGAGCGGACGGGACAAAAGGGTTCGGCGTCCCACTTTTTTCATCGTCGGGTGTTCTCGCGCGCCTTCGGCGCGCTGCGGGCACCACTCCTCGAAAAACCTGGACTAAAAAGAGCCACTCGCCTGCGGCTCGTTCGCGGTAAACCGCGCTCACTGCGTTCGCGCGGATGCTATTTTTCCACCTCCGCTACCGGTCCGCGACCGCCATATGCCCCCCCCCCAACCGATTCGCTCGTTCCCTTCGGTCACTCGCTCATCCACTGGCAGAGCGAAGTCGTCCGGAAGACGCGTAGCGTCTTCCGAACCACTCTGCCAAGCCTGCACTCGCTTGCGTTTGTGCAGACCTCGCATGCCGTTTCGCGCGCCACCGCATACCGATTCGTGACAGTTTGTGGATACTACGTCCTCAGAGACCCATTCCGAGCGCGTCGTTCGTCGTTTGGATGCTCTCGTCGGCGTCGGCCGCCCCCGCAACCGCTCGGATGGCGTCGACGTTCTCGGGCACGACGTCGGACTCCTGATGGATGGCCTGAAACAGGTAAAGGTCGTCACCTTCCACCGAGACGGATTCGCCCCAGATGCAGTTCTCCCAGAGGTCGCCGCGCGGACGGCCGGCATCGAGCGCGAGTTCCTTCAGTTTGCCCGCGCCGTCGATGTCGAGATGTTCGGGAATCACGAACATTCGTGACTGATTTTCGAGGAGTTCGCGCACTTCCGCGGCGGTGGCATCGCCGTCGAGCGAGACGTTGACCGAGTGGGTGTGCATCAGGGTCGCGGGCACCTTGAGACCCAGCGTGTCGATGGCGAGGTCCGGAAAGACGGTTTGCACGTCGGGACCGTGATGGGAAGGAATCGTCCGCGGGTCCGGCAGAACGTCGTTGATGGGACCGCGGCCGGACTGAGCCGGGTCGCCGCCGCGCCGGACGAGCGTCGCGCGCACCTTCTCGATGCCGTATTCCTCTTCGAGCGGGGCGACCAGCCGCGACAATCCCGTGGTGTTACAGGAGACGACACGCACGTGGTCCGCGCCGACGGCATCGGCGAAGTTCGCGCGGGCGTTGAAGCTCGTGTCCACCAAGTCGGCGTCCTCGCCGCCCTGATAGAGCGCGGGCGTGCCGTGGCTCTCGTAGAGCGATTTGTTCTCCGCGCCGATGCCAGAGGGTGTGGCATCGACCATCACGTCGGCCGCCTCGACCAACTCCTCGACCATGCCGGCGAGGTCGATGCCCGCCTCCGCGAACCGTGCGGCGCGCTCCTCGATGGCCGCATAGAGCGGGTAGCCGTTTTCGACGGCGCGCTCGGCCTCGAAGTTCGGTCGCGTCTTCGCTACCCCGACGAGTTCCATGTCCGGCTGGGCGACGACCGCGTCCGCGACGCGCTTGCCGATGGTGCCGTAGCCGTTGACGCCGACGCTGAGCATACCGGTCATGTCCGACCGACCGGGATAATCGTTTCTACTGTCGCCCGAATCGAGCGGGACTGTCGGGGAGGTGGCGACCCATCGCCGGCGGGTGCCGGCCGAAAGCCTCACACACCGCTCCCTCCTCGATGGCGTATGAGCCAATCGACCGATGGGACGCTCGACAGCGCCGCCGAGACGGCGGTCGACCAATGCCTCGCGCTCGGGGTCGACGAATCCTGTGCCGTCGTCACCGACGACGAGCGCCGCCCCATCGGGCAGGCGCTGTACGATGCCGCATGCGCGGTGAGCGACGACGTCGTGTTGCTGCGCTACCCGCCGGGCGACCAGCACGGCACCGAGCCGCCCGCGCCCGTCGCCGCGGCCATGCGGGGGGCGGATGTCGTGTTCTGCCCGACGACGAAGAGCTTGAGTCACACGCGCGCCCGCTCGGGAGCGAACGAGGCCGGCGCGCGCGTCGCAACCCTGCCGGGCATCACCGAGGACGTGTTCCGTACCGGACTCGATGCCGACTACCGCACCATCGAGCGTAGCTGCGAGACGGTGCTGGATGCGGTCGCCGACGCCGAGGAGGTGCGCGTGACCTCGCCCGCGGGAACGGACATCACGTTCGAGCCGGGCGAGCGCGAGTGGCTCGC
Source organism: Halococcus sp. AFM35 (assembly GCF_051195015.1). NCBI lineage: Archaea > Methanobacteriati > Methanobacteriota > Halobacteria > Halobacteriales > Halococcaceae > Halococcus > Halococcus sp. AFM35. The sequence continues at coordinate 143,479 of NZ_JBNTJU010000005.1, read as the reverse complement.
CGACACGGGCATCGTCCACGAGCCGGGCGCGATGTCGAACCTCCCGGCGGGCGAGGTGTTCGTCAGTCCCGAGACGGCGAACGGAACCTACGTCGTCGACGGCACGATGATGCCCCACGGGCTGCTCGATAAGGAAATCGAGTTCACCGTCGAGGACGGGTTCGTGACCGACATCTCGGACCGAGAGGTCCGCGAGCAGGTCGAGCGCGGTGCCGAGGAGGTCGGCGACGATGCCTACAACCTCGCCGAACTCGGCATCGGGACGAACATCGCCGTCACCGAATTGGTGGGGTCGGTACTGTTGGACGAGAAGGCCGCCGGTACTGTCCACATCGCCATCGGCGACGACCACGGCATCGGTGGCGACGTCCAAGCGCCGCTGCATCTCGACGGGATTTTGCGCGACCCAACTGTGTATGCCAACGGCGAGGCAATCGACCTGCCGACACCGAGCGCGGCGTAGCGAACGCCACGGGCTTTTATCCGTGCGACCGGTAAGCCGTCCATGAGCGAAGCCACCGAGCGCGTCGGCACCACCTGTCCGGCGTGTTCGCCCGACGCACCCGTGGTCCACGAGCTGCTGAAATCCGGCGGACAGGCGACCGTCCGCTGTGGCGACTGTGGCCACGTCCACAAGACGCGCCTCGAAACACCCGACACCGAACAGCGCGACGTCATCGTCTCCCAAGAGGGGGAGTCGTTTGCGACGACCACTGAAATCCCAAGCGAGGAGCGACTGGCCGTCGGTGAGGAGTTCGTCCTCGACACGCCAGAGGCACTTCTGACTGTGCGAATCACGAGCCTCGAAGTCGAGGGCGGGCGCACCGACGAGGCGGGCGTCGCCGAGGTCGAAACCCTCTGGACGCGCGTCGTTGGCAACGTCGCCGTCGACGTGACGCTCAACCCCTCCGGCGGCGGTGACGAAACGCGCAGCATCGAACTCCGCGTGCCCGGCGACTACGAGTTCACCGTCGGCGAGGAGGAGAGCCTCGCCGACGAGAGCTTTACGGTGAAGGGCATCCACCTCCGGGCGGACGCCGAGGGCTACGGCTTCGAGCATCTCGACCACGACGGCGACATGGCCTTCGCCAAGGACGTCAACCGGGTGTACGCCGACGACGAGTCGAGTGGGGCGTGGTCGGTCTGGTGATGGACCACGAGCGAGCGCGCGAGCGGCTCGTTGCCCACCTCGACGAGCAGGGCCGCATCGAGCGCGAAGCCACCCGGGAGGCGCTGCTCGCCGTCCCACGCCACGAGTTCGTGCCCGCAAGCCAGCAGACGAACGCCTACGACGACCGGCCGCTCCCCATCGGCGAGGACCAGACGATTAGCGCCCCGCACATGGTGGCCATCATGACCGACCTGCTCGCACCCAATCCCGATGACTCGATTCTCGAAATCGGTACCGGCTGTGGCTATCACGCCGCCGTCACGGCCGCGATTGCGGGCACTGTCAGGAGCGTCGAGTACCACGAAGCGCTCGCCGAGAGCGCCCGCGAGCGCCTCTCGAAACTCGATTACGACATCGCCATCCGCGTCGGCGACGGTCACGACGGCTGGCCCGAGCACGCACCTTACGACGGCGCGTATCTCACCTGTGCAGCGCCCGACATCCCGGAGACCGTTATCGAACAGGTCCGTCCCGGCGGGAACATCGTCGCGCCCGTTGGACGGCAGCAGCAGACGCTCGTCCGTGCCCGGCGGCGGGCCGACGGCGGACTCGACAGGGAGACCCACGGCGGCGTGCGGTTCGTCCCGATGCAGGGCGAATAAAAGCTGTTCTCGCTACGCCCGATAGCACGCACCCGAAGGCACGCGATTCAAGGCAGCGCGAAGCGAACTTCGGCCATGGAGCCTGCGGCGGTGCGCGAGGACATGGTCGACGGTCTCGAACACGAGAGCAAGGGGGTCGTCGAAAGCGAGACGCTCAGCGTGGCGATGCGGAACGTGCCGCGCCACGAGTTCCTCCCCGAGGAGAGCGCGGCCTACGCCGACCGGACGACCGAACACGCGAACACGCGCGTGCTCGCGCCCAGCACTGTGGCGCGCCTGTTCGAAGCGCTCGCGGTCACGCCCGGCGACAGCGTGCTCGTCGTCGGTGCCGGCGTCGGTTACACGGCCGCGGTGGCCGCCGAAATCACCGGCCAAGAAAACGTTCACGCCGTCGACATCGCTCGCCGGCTCGTCGTCGATGCGCGTCGGAACCTCGCGCAGGCCGGCTACGGTGGCGTGCTCGTCGACAGGCGCGACGGAACCCATGGATTCCCCGAGTACGCGCCGTTCGACCGTATCCTCCTCGAAGCCGCGACGGTACGCCCGCCGCGTGCGCTCGTCGACCAACTTTCACCCACAGGACGACTCGTCGCGCCCGTCGGCAGCCACGACCAGTCGCTCGTCGCCATCGGTGGCGATGACGAGCGCGAGCGGTTCGGCCCGGTGCGGTTCGCGCCGCTGCTCGTTGAGGGCGAGCAGTCCGACGCTGTCGAGCGCAATAGAACTGTTCGGGAGGACCGCGAGCGCGCACGGGCGGGCACGAAGCGGCGCAACGGCTGGGAGCACGACTGGATCGACTGGGACCGCCAGTAACCCTCTCGTACGATGGCTGTGACGGTCGTTACCGTGTCATGCCACCGACTACCACTCGCGCACGCTGGCCGGTCTCGGCCCCGTCCAGAGCATTTTTACAGCTATTTCGAAATCGCATTTATGTCGATTCGAGACGAAACGCCGTCTATACTGGTTAAAAAATACGTAAGCGTAACTAACTAGCCAGAAGCGGTATTTTACGAATGCCTAATGAGCAGACGATGCCACGCGACGGAGCGGACACCAATAGCGGTAGCACAGAGAAGCGTTTCAAACCGAGCCGCCGGTCGTATCTCAAGGCCGCCGGTGCGGCCGCCGTGTCGGTCCCGCTGCTCGCTGGGGAGGGGGCGGCGGCGACCGAACGCCACGGCATCAGTTTCGATACGGTCGTGGACATGGTCGACGACGCTGGCGCTGACCCGAACGGCAACGAGGCGTGTGACGACGCACTGCAGTCGGCCGCCGGCAGCGACACCCTCCTGAAGTTCCCGTCGGGCACCTACAAACTCGCCGAGGAAAACGCCCTGAACGGCTACAGCAACTTCGGTATCGTCGGCGAGGGCGACGTCACGTTCAACGTTCCCGACGACTCGACGGACAAGGTCATCAACATCAACTACGGCACCAACGTGCTCGTCGAGAACGTCACCGTCGACCACGGCAGCGCCACCCCAACCGTTCAGGTCGCACCGGACGACGGTCTCGAAGTCCACGGTCTCGAAATGCTCGGCCGCGGTATCGGGCCGGCGACCAGCGGCGACGCGCCGAACGCCTTCAACCCGATGGTCCGTTCGTCGGGCGGCGAGGGGATGGTCGAGAACATCACCCTCCACAACGAGGGCCGCATGGGCGCGTACTCGCGCACCGGCGTCTGGATCGGCGAGACGAACAAGGGCACCATCACGATGCGCAACTGCAACGTCGAGGGCTTCTCGGGCAACGGCGTCTACGCCAGCCGCACCCCCGGCGTCGTCAAGGTCGAGGGTGGCGTCTACAAGAACAACGACGTTTCCCAGGTCCGTATCGGCAGTTCGGGCAGCTACGTCGATGGTGCGACCGCAGAAACCGACCTCTCGGAGAGTCGCTCGCCGAACCCCGACGAGATGCTCAACGGTTCGGGCATCCGCCTCGAAAGTGACCGCGGCGGTTCGGGTGCGGAGATTCGAAACTGTGACGTCCGCGTCGGCCCGGAAGTCAACGCCGACGGCGGGATTCAGATCTTCTCGAACTACGAGAACTTCACTATCGAGAACACGCGCGTCGAGTACAACACGCAGGGCTACTCGATTCGTGCAAAGGGTGCGGACAACCCCGAAAACGGTGGCGGCACGTTCAGCAACGTGAGCGTCACCGGCGACGCGACCGATTGGGTCGGCGTCCTCATCGAGGACCGCTACGACACCACCGTCGAGAACTGCTGCATCCAGCAGACCGGCAGCGGTCGGACGGGTCTCGCACTCGACAACTGCGACGGCAGCACGGTCAAAGACTGCACCATCAACGCCGGCGCACAGGCGCTGCGCATCCGCAACGGCGACGTGAACGTCAGCAACATCGAAAAGAGCGGCACCTGTCCCGCGCCGAACCTCTCGTCGTCGGGCTACGACGGCTCCTCGTCGAGTTCGGACAGTTCCAGTTCGAGCGAGTCCTCGTCGGGTTCGAGTGAGGACTCCAGCTCCGACGACTCCAGTTCCGACTCCTCCAGCGAGGACTCGGGTTCGAGCGAGTCCGCCTCGGATACCAGTGATGATTCGTCCAGCGACGATTCGTCGAGCAACGCCGACGGCGCGGGCTCCGACGACGGGCTGAGCGGCAACATCGACGAGTCCGACGTCCCCGAGCCGTCCGGCAGTGCGAACTTCGTCGTCACGGACACCAGCACGGAGGGCGGACGCATCCCCTACGAGGTCCAGACGAGCGGCGACATCGACAAGACGGGCACCGGCGGTGCGACCAAGGACGACAACGACGAGGTTTCGGGCAACAGCGCCGACGGCGGCGTCAACGAGTGGCGCGACGCCTACGAGTACGAGGGCGAGATCGTCTCGCTCGAAGTCGACGACCGCGCGACGATCAAACTCGACGGCGACGCCGGCACCATCAAGGTGATGGGCGACAACGAGAGCGGCACGAGCTACTCGCTCGAAGTCACCGGGAAACTCAAACACACCAACGATTCGTCCGACCCGATCTCCGACGACGGCAGTTCGGTCTCGGGCGGCGTCGGAACCTTCCGCGACACCTACAGCTACACCGGCAAGCTCGTCCAAGCGTCAATCGAGGACTCGGTCTCGATCACCACCAACCCCGACACGCTCGACGAGTAACGCTCTCGCACAAACAACCAATATCTTTGATATTTTTTGAATAGCCGTTCTAACTGCACGTTTCGCACGTCTCATCGGCTATCGGTACCGTTATCCCTCACGGCTCATACCCAGTATGTAACATGACTGGTATAGTCGGCGGAACGGTTGCCGACGCGGTGTTGGGCGAGTTGGAAGGGGAACTCCACGAGGAGCCGTGGTATGGCCGCGAGCGCTTCGCGTTCGACGGCTGTTCGCTCGCGCTCGTCCACCACGGCGAGCGCGATACGGCCGGGCGGCTGACGTGGACCGACGGCGAGCGCGCCGCCGTGGTCCACGGGGCGATTTCGAACCGCGACGAGCTGGGGATGGACGAAGACGAACTGTTCGAGGCGCTGTTCGCGGACCCCACTCGCCTGTGCGCCCGGCTCGACGGTCCGTTCGTGGTCGCAGCCGTCGATGGCACAGGACGAGTGATTCTCGGTACCGACCGCCTCGGCACGCGCCCGTGTTACTATCACGCCGACGATGGTGTCCGGTTCGCGTCGAGCCTCACGCCCCTGCTCGCGGGTATCGACGACCCGGAAGTGGACGAGCAGGCGGTCGCAGACATGCTGCTCATGGGCACCGTCTGGGGCGAGAAGACGCTCGTCGAGGGAATGCAGAAGTTGCCGCCGGCGACCGTCCTCGAATACGATGGCACGCTCTCGACCGAGCGCTACTGGTCGCCGTCGTTCGATGCGCTCCCCGATGATGGCTACCTGCCGGGTCTCGTCGAGCGCTATCGCACGGTCATCGGCGATATGGCGACGACGATGGACGACGAGGTGGGGCTGTGGCTCTCCGGTGGACTGGACAGCCGGACGATGGCCGCCGAACTCGCCCGCCACGCCGGCCACGAGTTCGGTAGCTTGGAGACCTACACCTACGACGCGAACCCGACCGGCGGCGGCAACCCCGAACTCGCCGGCGAGGTCGCCGCACATCTCGACCTCGACATCGACTTGGTCGAGCTGACGCCCGAGTTGCTCCTCGACCGTCTCGGCGAGGCTGTCGACCTCACCGACGGGATGCTCCGCTGGTCGGCGTTTCTCAACCTCCTCTCGGTCTATACGCTCCCGGAATCGCATGCAGGGGTGCTCCTCGAAGGGGCCGGACAGGGCGAACTGATGGGTCACCACCTGCGCCGCCATCATCTCACGGGGACGGACTCGCCCATCGAATCACTCTATTGGAGCGAGGCGATGGTCGACAACGAGAGCGCTGCTGCACTCCTCGATGCCGACGTCGACCCCCTCCAGTCGCTCGTCGACACGGCCGAAGAGAGCGAGCGAGCGACAAAGAAAGGAACCATCCTGGAGGCGCATTTCGACAACTACTACTCCCGCGTGACGCTCGCGAGCAACGCGATACCGCGCAGTCAGGCCGGCACGCGCGTCCCGTTCGCCCATCGGGACTTCCTCGAATACACGGCGCGGCTCCCGCTGAAATACCGCATCCGAACGATTCCCTTCACCGGCGGGAAGATTCCCTACGGCATGACGCCGGCGAAGCTCGCGCTGACGGCAACCCTCGACGCCGACCTCGCGGACATCCGCTACGAGCGCACCGGCGTCGCGCCGAAATACCCCTATCCGGTCCACGTCGCCGGCTTTCTCGGCACGACCGCGTTCACCCGCCTCGCCGGCGGCACCAGCTACGGCGGGCGCAGCGTCCCCGACGAGTGGTATCGCAACCACTCAGGCGTGCGCGAGTTCATCGACGAGTTGCTCGAAGGCGCATGCGAACGCTCCTTTTTCAATGGTGAGGAGGTTCGACGGCTCCGCCGCGAGCACCTCACGGGCGAGGCCAACCACATGGTGACGTCGCTGGCGGCGATCACGACGCTCGAACTCTGGCTACAGCGTAACCTCGACTGAAATCCGGCTTCAGCACTCACTGCGCTTCGTTTGCTGTAAAATTCACTTATAACCCGTCGTCAGTAGAAAGCGCCCGAGGCGGGATTTGAACCCGCGTCATCACCGTGACAGGGTGATATGATGGGCCACTACACCACCCGGGCAGCACTCATTCGTACTCCGGAGACCGACTTAAGGGTTTTCAAACGATGCCGACCGCGGCGGTCCAAAACGCTATATTCCACGGCCGCATCGGGGCGGGCAAGCGCGGTTCCGCGACGGCCGTGCGGCCGGCGGCCGTTCGCGCTCGTCGGTAGCAACGCTTAAGTTCCCCTATCGTATAGGAACTGTAGTCTCTCGTGATAGCAACTTCTCCCCCGAATAGGTACACATGGTAGAGGTCAGCCAGCACACGCTCGTTCCCGAGCACAGCCTCGTCGAGGACGACGACGAAATCGACGCGCTGCTCGCGGAGTACGACATCAGTCGCACCGACCTCCCGAAGATAAAGCGCACGGACCCGGCGCTGCCCGACGAGGCGGCGACCGGCGACGTCGTGCGCATCGAACGGGACTCACGAACGACCGACCGCGCGGTGGTCTACCGGCTCGTCATCGAATAATGAACAGGGAAACCAGGCGCTCGATATCGAGGGAGTATTTCTCCCGGGAACGGCTCGCAGAACACCATTTCAGTTCGTTCAACGCCTTCCTCAACGGCGGCATGCAGCAGGTCGTCGACGAGAAGGAGACAATCGACACGGACATCGGCGACAAGGAGGGCGAGGAACCCGTCTTCGTCGAACTCGGCGACGTCCGCGTCGTGACGCCGCGCGTCCGCGAGGCCGACGGCAGCGAGGAACGACTCAACCCACAGGAAGCGAGACTCAGAAACATCACTTACGCCGCGCCGGTCTTCATGGAGATGGCGGTCGTCGTCGGCGGCGAGGAGGAAGAGGAACGCGTCGTCGACACCACGGAAACCCAGATCGGGCGCATGCCCATCATGGTCGGCTCGGACAAGTGCAACATCGCCGATGCCGGCGAGGAGGAACTCATCGACCTCGGCGAGGACCCCGCCGACCCCGGTGGGTACTTCATCGTGAACGGCTCCGAGCGCGTGCTGATGACCAGCGAGGACCTCGCGCCGAACAAGATCCTTGCCGAGTACGACTCGAAGTACGGCGACGAGATTCAGGTCGCCAAGACGTTCAGCCAGCGCCGTGGCTACCGCGCGCTGGTGCTCTGTGAGCGAAACCGCGAAGGGATTCTCGAAGTCTCGTTCCCGAGCGTCTCGGGGAGCATCGACTTCGTGACCCTCGTGCGGGCGCTCGGTCTCGAATCCGACGAGGAGATCGTTCATCGAGTCTCGGACGACCCGGAGGTCGTGAAGTTCATGCTCGAAAACCTCGAAACCGCCGACGTGCAGACCGAGGAGGAGGCCATCGAGACCCTCGGCGAGCGCGTCGCCTCCGGGCAGGGCAAGAACTATCAGCTGAAGCGGGCGAACTACGTCATCGACCGGTATCTGCTGCCCCATCTCCACGAGGAGGGCGTCGAGGACGAGGAAACACGCATCAACAAGGCGTTCTACCTCTGTCGGATGGCCGAAGCCTGCTTCGAACTCGCCCTCGACAGACGCGAGGCCGACGACAAGGACCACTACGCGAACAAGCGGCTGAAGGTCTCGGGCGACCTGATGACCGACCTGTTCCGCACGGCGCTGAACAAGCTCGCCCGTGACGTGAAATACCAGCTGGAGCGGGCGAACATGCGCAATCGACAGCTATCCGTGAACACCGTGGTTCGGTCGGACGTTCTCACCGAGCGGCTCGAACACCCAATCGCAACGGGCAACTGGGTCGGCGGTCGTTCTGGAGTGTCCCAACTCGTCGACCGCACCGACTACATGGGTGTCCTCTCGCACCTCCGTCGGTTGCGCAGTCCGCTCTCGCGGAGCCAGCCACACTTCGAGGCGCGGGACCTTCATGCTACTCAGTGGGGACGCATCTGTCCCTCCGAGACGCCGGAGGGACCGAACTGCGGACTCGTAAAGAACTTCGCGCAGTCGATGGAGCTATCACAGGACGTCGAGGACGAACGGGAACTCAAACGCGAACTGTCCTCGATGGGGGTCGAAGGCATCCCCGGCATCGAGGGCGTCACACCGAGCGCAGATTGATATGAGCAGCCAAAGCCAAGGACGCGACGCGAAAGTCTATGTCAATGGTAGTCTGGTCGGCACGCACGCCGACCCCGAACAGCTCGCCACCCAAGTCCGGCAGGCACGCCGGCGCGGTGACGTCGGCCGAACCGTGAACGTCTCGGTCAAGGACGGGACCAACGAGGTCATCATCAACGCCGATGCCGGGCGTGCGCGCCGACCGCTCATCGTCGTCGAAGAGGGCGAACCGCTCATCACCGAATCGGAGGTCGAGTCGCTCACCGAGGGCGACACCGAGTTCGAAGAGCTGGTCGAGCGGGGGTACATCGAGTTCATCGACGCCGAGGAGGAAGAGGACATTCTGGTGGGTGTCGACGAGGAGGACCTCACGGAGAATCACACGCATCTCGAAATCGACCCACAGCTCATCTTCGGCATCGGCGCGGGGATGATTCCCTATCCCGAGCACAACGCCAGTCCGCGCATCACGATGGGCGCAGGGATGATCAAGCAGTCGCTGGGATTGCCGAGCGCGAACTACCGGATTCGCCCGGACACGCGCCAGCATCTGCTGCACTACCCGCAGCTCTCGATGGTGAAGACGCAAACTACGGAACAGATCGGCTACGATGACCGGCCGGCGGCCCAGAACTTCGTGGTCGCGGTCATGTCCTACGAGGGATTCAACATCGAGGACGCCCTCGTGCTCAACGAAGGGTCGGTCGACCGGGCGCTGGCGCGCTCGCACTTCTTCCGGACCTACGAGGGTGAAGAACGCCGCTACCCCGGCGGGCAGGAGGACCGATTCGAAATCCCAGACGACGACGTGCGCGGCGCGCGTGGCGAGGAGGCCTACACCCATCTCGACGAGGACGGGTTGGTGAACCCCGAGACCGAAGTCGACGAAAGTGCTGTGCTGCTCGGGAAGACCAGTCCACCGCGGTTCTTGGAGGAGCCGAACGACATGGGCGGTCTCAGCCCGCAGAAGCGCCGCGAGACGAGCGTGACGATGCGCAGCGGCGAATCGGGCGTCGTGGACACGGTGACGCTGATGCAGGGCGAGGACGGCTCGAAACTCTCGAAGGTCTCCGTGCGCGACGAGCGCATCCCGGAACTCGGCGACAAGTTCGCCTCCCGGCACGGCCAGAAGGGCGTCGTCGGCCACATCGCGCCACAGGAGGACATGCCCTTCACTGAAGAGGGCGTCGTGCCCGATCTGGTCATCAATCCGCACGCGCTGCCGTCGCGGATGACCGTCGGCCACGTCCTCGAAATGCTCGGCGGCAAGGTCGGCTCGCTCGAAGGCCGCCGCGTCGACGGGACCGCCTTCACCGGCGAGGACGAGGAGGAACTGCGTGGCTCGCTCGAAGAGCACGGCTTCGATTCCAGCGGAAAGGAAATCATGTACTCCGGCGTGACAGGGGAGAAGATCGACGCCGAGATCTTCGTCGGGACCATCTTCTATCAGAAGCTCTACCACATGGTCTCGAACAAGATTCACGCCCGCTCGCGTGGACCGGTGCAGGTACTGACGCGCCAGCCAACCGAAGGCCGTGCCCGCGAGGGTGGCCTGCGAGTGGGCGAGATGGAACGCGACGTCCTCATCGGTCACGGCGCGGCGATGGCGCTCAAAGAGCGCCTGCTCGACGAGTCCGACAGGGAGTTCATCTACGTTTGCGGCGAATGTGGCATGAGCGCGGTCGAGAACGTCGAGCAACGCCGGGTGTACTGTCCGAACTGTGGCGAGGAGACGGACATCCACGAGATAGAGATGAGTTATGCCTTCAAGCTCCTGCTCGACGAGATGAAAGCTCTGGGAATCGCCCCGCGACTCGAACTGCTGGATGCGGTCTAATCGCGACTAACAACCAACACATGAGCACCAACGCAACACCGAAAGAGATCGGCGCTATCGACTTCGGGCTGATGAACCCGGAGGAGTACCGCGACATGAGCGCGACGAAGATCATCACCGCCGATACCTACGACGACGACGGCTATCCCATCGACATGGGGCTGATGGACCCCCGCCTCGGGGTGATCGACCCCGGACTCGAATGTAACACCTGCGGCCAGCACTCGGGGTCCTGTAACGGCCACTTCGGCCATATCGAACTCGCCGCGCCCGTCATCCACGTGGGCTTCACGAAACTCATCCGGCGGCTCCTCCGGGGAACCTGCCGTGAGTGTTCACGCCTGCTGCTCGACGAGCACGAGCGCGACGAGTTCGCCGAGCGCCTCCAGCGGGCGCGCGACCTCGACGACGACGTCAACGACGTGACGAAGGCGGCCATCCGGCAGGCCAGAAAGGCCGACCGGTGTCCGTACTGCGGCGAGGAGCAGTACGATGTCCAGCACGAGAAGCCGACGACCTACTACGAGGTTCAGGACGTGCTTGCCGCCGAGTACCCCCAGCTCATCGCCGAAGCGATGCAGCCCGACGAAGAGGAGGACCGGCCGGCGACCTCACCACAGGAACTCGCCGACGCGACGGACATCGACCTCTCGCGCATCAACGAGATTCTGGGCGGGGAGTTCCGCCCGCGCGAGGAGAGCCGGGAGGCCATCGAGCGCGCGCTCGATGTCGACCTCTCGGAGGAGGACCTCAACAAACTGATGCCGAGCGACATTCGAGATTGGTTCGAGAACATCCCCGACGAGGACGTCGAAGTGTTGGGCATCAACGCCGAGCGCTCGCGGCCCGAATGGATGATTCTGACCGTCCTCCCTGTTCCGCCAGTGACGGCACGGCCCTCCATCACCCTCGACAACGGCCAGCGGAGCGAGGACGACCTCACGCACAAACTGGTCGACATCATCCGCATCAACCAGCGCTTCATGGAGAACCGCGAGGCGGGTGCGCCCCAGTTGATTATCGAGGACCTCTGGGAGCTGCTCCAGTATCACGTCACGACGTTCATGGACAACGAGATTTCGGGGACGCCGCCGGCCCGCCACCGCTCCGGCCGCCCTCTGAAGACCCTCAGCCAGCGCCTGAAGGGCAAGGAGGGTCGCTTTCGGGGGAGTCTCTCGGGCAAGCGCGTGAACTTCTCGGCGCGAACGGTCATCAGCCCGGACCCGACGCTTTCCCTGAACGAAGTGGGTGTGCCCGAACGGGTCGCAAGCGAGATGACCCAGACGATGATCGTCAACGAACAGAACGTCGAGGAGGCACGCCAGTACGTTCGTAATGGCTCCGAGACCCATCCCGGTGCGAACCGGGTGATTCGACCCGATGGCAAGGTGATGAAAATCCTCGACCAAGCGAAGGAGGAACTCGCCGAGCGCATCGAACCCGGCTGGGAGGTCCAGCGCCACCTCACGGACGGGGACATCGTTATTTTCAATCGCCAGCCGTCGCTCCATCGGATGTCGATTATGGCCCACGAGGTGGTCGTGATGCCGTACAAGACCTTCCGGCTGAATACGACCGTGTGTCCCCCGTACAACGCCGACTTCGACGGCGACGAGATGAACATGCACGCCCTCCAGAACGAGGAGGCCCGTGCGGAGGCGCGGGTGCTGATGCGCGTCCAGGAGCAGATACTCAGCCCGCGCTTCGGCGAGAACATCATCGGCGCGATTCAGGACCACGTCTCGGGAACGTATCTCCTGACCCATGACGACCCGGCGACCGGTGGCGTTCCACGGTTCAACGAGACCCAAGCGCTCGACCTGCTCCGGGCGACGGGCGTCGATACGCTGCCCGAACACGACGGGGAGGACGAACAGGGTAAGCCATACTGGACCGGCCGAACCATCTTCTCCGAGCTCCTGCCGGGCGCGCTCGACCTCGAATTCACGAGTTCGACCGGCGACACCGTGCTCATCGACGAGGGCGAACTCATCGAGGGCACGGTCGACGAGGACGCCGTTGGAGCCTTCGGCGGCGAGGTGGTCGACACCATCGTCAAGCAGTACAGCGAGACGCGCGCCCGCGTGTTCATCAACGAGATCGCCTCGCTGGCGATGCGTGCCATCATGCACTTCGGCTTTTCCATCGGTATCGACGACGAGTCGATTCCCGACGCAGCCGAAGCCCAGATCGACGAGAGCATGGCCAACGCCTACGAGCGTGTCGAGGAACTCATCACCACCTACGAGAACGACGACCTCGAAAGCCTGCCCGGGAGAACGGTGGACGAGACCTTGGAGATGAAGATCATGCAGACGCTCGGGAAGGCCCGTGACTCGGCGGGCGACATCGCTGACGAGCACTTCGACGAGGACAATCCCGCGGTCATCATGGCCGAGTCGGGCGCGCGTGGGTCGATGCTGAACCTCACGCAGATGGCCGCCTGCGTCGGCCAGCAGGCAGTACGCGGCGAGCGCATCAACCGTGGCTACGAGGGCCGTACGCTCTCTCACTTCGAACCCGGCGACCTCTCGGCGGAGGCCCACGGCTTCGTCGAGGACTCCTATCGGAGCGGACTCACCCCCCGAGAGTTCTTCTTCCACGCGATGGGCGGTCGGGAGGGGCTGGTCGATACGGCGGTCCGCACCTCGAAGTCGGGCTACCTCCAGCGCCGGCTCATCAACGCACTCACGGAACTCGAAACCCAGTACGATGGCACGGTTCGAGACACGAACGACAACATCGTCCAGTTCGAGTTCGGCGAGGACAACACCAGTCCGGTGAAGGTCTCCTCGGGCGACGACAACGACATCGACGTCGACGCAATCGCCGACAGCGTGCTCGCCGCGGAGTTCGAGGACGACGGCGCAGCGTTCGTCGACCGGGCGACGAATCTCTCGGAGAGCGCCGACGACCGCATGGACCGTGACCAGCCGAGTTCGCCAATCGACGTCCCGGAGGTGGGCGATGACTGAAATCAGCAGTGAGATCGAGAGCGCGGTCGAGGGGACCGACCTCCCAAAGCGACTCAAGGACGACGTCTACGAGAGTATCGAAGAGCGAGACGTCACCGACGAACAGGCGGCGTCGATAGCCGAAGCCGTCGAATCGCGCTATCTCGACACGCGCGTGGACCCGCTCGACCCCGTGGGGACCGTCTCCGCGCAGTCGATTGGCGAGCCGGGAACGCAGATGACGATGAACACGTTCCACTACGCGGGCGTCGCCGAAATCGACGTCACGCAGGGACTACCACGGCTCATCGAACTCGTCGATGCCCGGAAGACGCCCGACACGCCGATGATGACCGTCTATCTCGACGACGAGTACGCCGAGCAGCGCGAGAAGGCCCACGAGGTGGTCTGGAACATCGAGGCCACCCGGATTCTGGCCCTCGGCGACGTCTCGACGAACGTCGCGGACATGCTCGTGCAGGTCAATCTGAACGAGCAGACCCTCGACGAGCGGATGATATCCGCCGAGGAAGTCGCCGAAATCATCGAGGACTCACTCGGCGTGGAGGTCACCCAAACCGGGACCACCGTCGAGTTCGGTCCCGAACAACCGAGCTATCGCCGGTTGCTCCAGCTGGTCGAGGAACTCCGCGAAATCGTCTTCAAAGGTATCGAAGAGGTCTCGCGGGTCGTCATTCGCAAGGAAGAACTCGACGACGGCGAGGAGTTCGTCCTCTACACCGAAGGGTCGGCCTTTGGCGACGCACTCGACATCGAGGGCGTCGACGCCTCGCGGACGACCTGTAACAACATCCACGAGGTCTATCGGAATCTGGGCGTCGAGGCGGCCCGGGAAATCATCATCGACGAGACGATGAACACCCTCGAAGAGCAGGGACTGGGCGACGTGAACATCCGCCACCTGATGCTGGTGGCGGACATCATGACCGCCGAGGGGACCATCGAATCCATCGGTCGCCACGGCATCTCGGGCAACAAGGACTCCGTGCTCGCGCGTGCGGCCTTCGAGGTCACGGTCAATCACCTGCTCGACGCGGCGGTCCACGGCGAGGTCGACGACCTCAATGGTGTCACGGAGAACGTCATCGTCGGCAAACCCATCAAGCTCGGTACCGGCGATGTCGACCTGCGGATGGGCGGTGCGACCACCGACGGTTCGGGCCGCGCGGACTAGACCCGTTTCGACCGCAAACTCCATTTTCACCATGCGCGTCACGCTTTCGGATACCGCACTCCGACACATCACGCTGTTCGAAGACATCACGGGGGTGGACGCCGTCGACTGTCTCGTCGACGACGAACGCGTCGTCTTCTTGGTGGCCGCCGGTGAGATGAGCGACGCCATCGGTCCCGACGGCGCGACCGTCGAACAGGTCGAGGGCCGCCTCGGCAAACGCGTCTCGCTGGTCGAAAACGCCGACACGCCGGAGCTGTTCGTCGCCAACGCACTCGCACCCGCGGTGGTCCACAACGTGACCATCAGCGAGAACTCCTCGACGGTGGCGTACGCCGAAGTCGACCGCGCGGACACGGGCATCGCCATCGGGCAGGACGGCGAGACCATCGAGACCGCCCGCCGGCTGGCCGAACGCCACCTCGGCATCGACGACATCGAACTGGCCTGAATCGAGCACTCTGGCTTGTTGTTGGAAAGCCGATGTTTCAGTGTTCTGCCGCAACGCTGCGAGAACTGACGACAATGAGTGGCCACAACCGCCCCGCCTGCCCACATTCCTCCCCAGCCGATTCGCTCACTCGCTGTGCTCGTTCGCTCATCCCTCGCGCGAGTCGTGCGCTCCACGCACTCCCGCGCGCCATCGCTGCTGATACGGATGACAAGCGAGATTCGGAAGTCGTCCATTCTCAGAGCAGCCTGAAACGGGAGGCATAAGTATGCCCATCGGATAAACAGGGCATATGGCCAACGGCAAGTACGCTGCGCGGAAGCTCAAAAAGGACCGCCAGAACCATCGGTGGTCCGACTCGAAGTACGCCCGTCGCGCCCGCGGGCTGAAGGAGAAGACCGACGCGCTCGAAGGCGCGCCACAGGGTCGGGGCATCGTCCTCGAAAAGGTGGGCATCGAGGCCAAACAGCCCAACTCGGCGATTCGGAAATGCGTCCGGGTCCAACTCATCAAGAACGGCAAGCAGGTGACGGCGTTCTGTCCCGGTGACGGCGCAATCTCCTTCATCGACGAGCACGACGAGGTCACCATCGCTGGTATCGGCGGCGCGAAGGGCCGCGCGATGGGCGACCTCTCGGCGGTGAACTACAAGGTCGAGAAGGTGAACGGTGTGTCGCTCATCGAGCTCGTCCGAGGAAACGCGGAGAAGCCAGTCCGATGAGCGAGAGCGAAGCCCCCGAACCGGACCAGCCCGCCGGTGGCGAGGAGACCACGGGCGCGAAGCTGTTCGAGCGCTGGGACGTGACGGGTATCAGCTACGACGACCCGAGCACCGAGCGCTATATTACTGTCACGCCGGTCGAGCACACAATGGGCCGTCACGCCGGCAAGCAGTTCCAGAAGAGCGAGGTCTCCATCGTCGAGCGGCTCATCAACCGACTGATGCAGACCGAGGAGAACACGGGCAAGAAACAGCAGGCCACGCGCATCGTCCGCAACGCCTTCGACCTCGTGGCCGAGCGCGTCGACGAGAACCCGGTGCAGGTGCTCGTCAGTGCCGTCGAGAACGCCGCCCCGCGCGAGGAAACGGTCCGACTGAAATACGGCGGAATTTCGGTGCCGCAGGCCGTCGACGTGGCTCCGCAACGCCGGGTCGACCAAGCGCTGATGTTCATCGCCGAGGGCACCCACAGCGCCTCGTTCAAGTCACCCACGGACGCCCACGAGGCGCTCGCCGACCAGCTCACGGGCGCGGCGAACTACGACGTCCAGACGTACGCCATCAACCAGAAAGAGGAAAAAGAGCGCGTCGCGGCCGCCGCGCGCTAACCGTTCGGACTGTTTCGTTCCGTTTCGTTTCACTACGTTCGACGGGCCAGCGAACCGGTAGTGACGACCATTACATAAACCGCCGTGTATAGCGGGGGGAACAGTCACGGGCATGGATGTGATTAGTACGGGTGTCATGGGCGGTGTCGTAGCGCGGGGTGCCGACGCGACGCAGGAACCACCACGCGGATGTCCCGTCGGGGTCGGCGTGCGTGGCGAGCCACCGATGACGGGGCACATCGAGGTCGACACCGTGCAGGCGAGCACACTCGACGGGAAACAACAGGACGATACACAATGTACGACAAGAAAGTCTTAGCAAAGGGGACGGCAGTCTCGTTCGGCGTCGTCGCGCTCGTGGCGATGCTCATCGTGAGCAGCGGCATGGCCTTCGCCGCACCGATGGCCGGCATCGGTGGGTTCACCATACAGGCAGACGAACTCCGGGGCAACGACCTGTACCTCTATCCCGGTGTGAGCGACACGAGCGAACGCAGCGGCGTCCCGGTGGCGACCGCGGAGTTCTCCTCGGTCGAGATCGACGGTCTCGAACTCACCAAATCCTTCGAGGACGTGCCAGCCATCGGCGGCAACGCACGCATCGTGATCACCGCCACGGATACCGTGACAGCGGATTCGCTGCTCGTCAAACAGACCAAGCTCACTGCGTCGAGTTCGACGTTCAACGGACTGCTGATAGACGAGGATAACGCCAACTACAGCGACTCGTTCAAGCAGATCGCGCCATCGACGGCCGAACAGCGTACCTCGGGCGGAGACAGTTTCACCGACCCGAAGACCATCGACCTCTCGAACGCCTCGAACCCCGGCATCGTCCTCCAGAACGCGACGATTCGGGCCCACTACCAAGCTGTGAACCAGATCTCGATTCCGGGCATCACGCTCGCCACCGAGTACGACGCCAACGGTGACGGCGACTACACCGACAGCGAGGACGTCACGCTGAGCTAACGACGGCCGATACGCTTTTCCACCACGACACACAGAATGGTCGAAATGACACGCTCGGAGTCGGGCGACGACGGGGCGGTCAGTGAGCGACGCGCGCGGTTCAACCGCTGGCGTCGCGGCCGGCCGTTCGCCGGCGGCGCGCTGTTGGTGCTGGCGTCGCTGGTCATCGCGTGGATTCCCATCAACATCGCGCCCGACACCATCCTCATCGGCGAGACGCTCTCGCCAATCGGGCTGTTGTTCGCCGCGCTGGTCTTTCTGTGTGGCATCTTCGCGCTCACCCGACCCGGCAACGCCGACATCTTCGGGATATTCGGGGTCCTGTTCTCGATATTCTCGCTGTACGGTGCGCTCGGCGGATTCCTCATTGGCACCGCCCTCGGCATCATCGGCGGCGTCCTCTGCTATGCGTGGCGCGACGAGGACAACGGGGGTGAGGGTGGTTCCGGCGGTGAGACGAGCGAGGACGACTTCGAGTTCACCGACGACGGGACGGACACCGAGAGTACCGACGACGGACTGTTCGGCACGCGCTCGCGCGTGCAGCGTGCGGTGAGTGCCGACGGCGGCGGTGCGGGTGGACGAACCGCATCGATTGCTCTCCTGCTCGTTTCGGTGGTCGTCCTCAGCGCGTTCGCCCAACCACTCATGATGGCGGCGGCCCGCGACTTTCCCGAACAGGAGAGCATCGACGGCACTATCGTCATCGCCGAGGAGTTCTCCGGCAGCGGGTTCAACCATGCAAACGTCACGACCGACACCTCGAACCGCGAGAGCGTCTCGGCGGGTCGCTTCGGATTCAAGAGCGACGTGAACATCGAGGGGATGACGGTGTACAAGAACTTCCGTAGCGGTCCGGGCGGACCATCTCACCTCACCATCAAGGGGTCGTCGGCGTCGGCCCCGAACGGACTGTCGCTGACGGCCTCGGAGGCATACTTCGGCCGGCTGGGCATCGGCGTCGACCCGGTCGTCGTTCCGGCGGCGCGGCAGAAGTGGTCGACCTGTCCCGGGCAGGACTTCCTGTTCTCGAACGGTGACCTCGGCCCGCTGCCCGGTCCGCCCATCGATGCCAGTAACGTGGTGACGAACACGCACACGCTACGCGCGCCGTCGATAACCATCAAAGACCTCGAACTCACGATGCAGTCCGGGACGAAGTCGACGAGCGTCTCCGGGACGCCCGAGTGTACGAAAAACCCGGTCGAACCGGTACTGGACCTGTTCACCGCGAACGCGCTCGCGCTGCTGACCGACGAGGGCGTCATCAGCCCGAACGTGACGACGAACAACGTCACCGTCAGCGAGTTCGCGGCTCCCGCCGAGGTCGAGCAAAACGAGACCTACGACGTGAACGCGACCGTGACGAACGCGGGCTACATCGACGACGAGACGACCGTCACGTACCGCCGCGCCGGCGAGACGCTGGCCCGGCAAAACGTCACGCTCGGTCCCGACAACGAGACGACCGTCACGTTCGCGGACATCGGTACAGCCGGACTGGACGCCGGTACATACGACCACCGCATCACGGCTGGCGAGAGCACCACCACCGGAACCATCACGGTCGTCGGGGCGAACGAATCGGCCAACACAACCACCGCCTCGACGAACGTGGCGAGCGTTTCGGTCAGTACCGCGAACGGCTCGACAGCCGGGACAGCGACCGCCGACACGAACGAAACGAGTACGAACACGACGGCCGGCGATACGACGAACGAGACGGCTTCGACACCCGAGGGAACGACGTCCAGCGAAGCGACGAGCACGACGGCCGAAGAGACGACCGCGACGCCAAGCACATCGTCACCGACCGCAACCGAATCGCCGACACCGACCGCAGGAGCTGCCGCAAGCGAGGCAACGGGAGCCGAGAGTGCGTCGGCGACGGCCACCGAAGCGGCGACCACGACCACCCAGCAGACGACCACAAACGGTTCGTCGCTCATCGAGACACCCGGGCTGGCGAGCGACCGACTGAGACGACCATGAGCGCCGAACGGCGCTCGCAGCTGTCGGCCCATCGAGCACGGTTCGGCGAGTGGCAGGCGTCGAGACCGTTCCTCGGCGGCCTGCTGTTGGCGCTTGGGGGAGTCACCGTCGCGCTCGTGATGATCTTCTCGGCGGGGATCACCTTCGCTCGGGCCACTCCCTCGGCGCTTGCGCTCGTCGCGGCCACGGGAACCTTTCTCTGTGGCGTCTTCGCGCTCGCCAAACCCGCACTCGCGGGGCTGCTCGGCGTGGTTGGTGTCGTCTCGGTGGTCGTCTCGCTCGTCGGGACGCCGTTCGGGGCCGTTCTCGGGGTGGTGTGCTCGATACTCGGCGGCAACCTCTGTTATGCGTGGCAGCCCGAGGCGGACACCTAAGGCCGCGCGCGACCGACCGCAATCGATGGCCGCGCTGAGTGCGTTCGGGGTTCGCCGCCCGTCGTTCGTGTGGTATCGGAGGGACGGATGAGCGACGACGATGGCTTCGTCTTCGGTGACGACGAGGACGAATCGCTGTTTGGGTCGTCCGAGACCACGGAGAACGACCCCGAGCGGTGCTTCGGGACGGCCGACGGGACCGATTCCTCATCGACCGGTCGAACATCGCTCGACGGGACCACCAAGACGGTCGCGACGGTCGGACTGGCGGCCGTGCTGGTTGTCGTCGCCGGCGCGGTCGCCTACCCGCTCGTGATGGGTGCACTCGATACCGGTGGCCCGACAGAGAGGGACGCGCCGAGCGACGATGGGGGTTCGTCCGGCGTTTCGACGCCGACGACGCCCACTGGCCAGCCGGTGACACAGATCGTGATGACCATCGAGGAGACGACGAACGTGTCGCCAGCCACTCAACCGGCGACGCCGGCGACAGCGAGATCGACACGCACGACACGTTCGACGGCGACCGAATCGTCCGCGACCACATCATCCGAGACCGGCCGAACGGCCGTCCCAGTCAACGAGTTCCCGGCCGGTGACTCTGCCGACGAGAACGAAACCGCCGAGGCGTAGCGCCCGCGGTCGGGCCGTCAGTCGGCGGCGTAGCCGGTCGGCAGCGCGTACTCGCGGGTCGCATCGACGAGCGCGTTTCGATACTGGCTCTCATCGGGGTCGGCAACCAGTCCCCGAAAGCGGTGTTTGAACGCCGCGAGGTCAGTTTCGGGGGCGTCGTCGGCGGCGGCGTGGGCGAGGTCGTACAGCCGATGGTCATCGGCGATGCAGTCGTGGCGTTCGAGCAACGCGAGCGCGAAGGCCGCGTTGACCGCCGTGATTTCGGGGTCGGCCGCTGGCGTCAGCCGCGTCCATCGAGGGGGGTCAACGGGCCTATCGGCGAGCGCGCCCGCGAGGCTCGATTCGAGGAAGGCCACCAGCCTGTCGGCCGGCCCCACACTCAAGGTGATGTCGTCGGCGTAGATGTCCTTCATGTGGTTGGCTATCTGATGGCAGTGAACGAGCCGCCGGCGCTCGACCGAGTGACCCGCGAGCGCGAGCGAGAGTGCTTCCTCGGTCGATTGGGTGTGAGACGGATGGGACTGTTCGTATCGTCGCATGTGGGCATATTCGTGCAGCGCGAGCGGGCGCGCCATCGCACTGGTCGCGGCCTGCCGGGAGATATTGAGAACGTGGCGGTCGTCGTAGTGGGCGCTCCACGTCCGCGAGTCGGGGTCGTCGCGGATGTGGACGTCGACGGGGAGGGCGAGGTCGTGTTCGGTCGTGAAGAGGTCCCGCGCCCCGAGGAACGGGTCGGTCGGGCCGGGTGAATGCACGCGAACGTCCATGTGTTCGTTTAACAGGGGTCGAGACGGTATGATTCTTGTGCCGGCACGATGCCGCTCGACGATACGGCACGTATCGCTGTCGCCCACTCCGGCGAAACACCGAAAGATTCGCCGCGCTCATCTTTCGAGCTTCGTCCTCACTGCGTTCGGACGAAACACCGTCGTTTCACTCGTGTTGCTCGTTCCACGACGAGCTTCGCGTTCGCTCGGCTTCGCCTCGCTCACGCGAAACAGCACCCTTTTGACCCTCCTTCCGGTACGAATTGCCATAATGGGCCGACGTAAGAAGATCGTTCAAGAGTGCGAGCGGTTGATGGACAACCCGGAGAACATCCGGAACATCGCCATCGCCGCCCACATCGACCACGGCAAGACCACCCTCACCGACAACCTGCTCGCGGGCGCGGGCATGATCTCCTCGGACCTCGCGGGCCAACAGCTGGCGATGGACACCGAGGAGGACGAACAGGAACGGGGCATCACCATCGACGCAGCGAACGTCTCGATGACCCACGAGTATCAGGACACGAATCACCTCATCAACCTCATCGACACGCCGGGCCACGTCGACTTCGGCGGCGACGTGACGCGGGCGATGCGTGCAGTCGACGGGGCCTTGGTGGTCGTGGATGCGGTCGAGGGGACGATGCCCCAGACCGAGACCGTCCTCCGGCAGGCGCTGCGCGAGGGCGTCAAACCTGCACTCTTCATCAACAAGGTCGACCGACTCATCAACGAGCTGCAGGAGGGGCCCGAGGAGATGCAGGAACGTCTCCAAACTGTCATCGGCGACGTCAACGAACTCATCCGCGGGATGGCCGAGGAGAAGTACGAAGAGGAGGGCTGGAAGGTCTCCGTGCAGGACGGCACCGTGGCCTTCGGTTCCGCACTCTACAACTGGGCGACGAGCGTGCCCCAGATGCAGGCGACGGGCATCAACTTCGCCGACATCATCGAGTACAATCGCAACGACAACATCGACGAACTCCGCGAGTACTCGCCGCTCTCGAACGTCGTGCTCGACATGGTCGCCGAGCACTTCCCGAATCCCGTGAAGGCCCAACCAGAACGGGTTCCCACGGTGTGGCGCGGTGACGACACTACCGAACTCGCCGAGGGGATGCGTCTCGTCGACGACGAGGGCGATGTCGTCTTCATGGTCACCGACATCGGTATCGACCCACACGCCGGCGAAATCGCCACTGGACGCCTGTTCTCAGGTACGCTGGAGCGCGGACAGGACCTCTACGTCTCGGGGACCGCAGGCCAAAATCGGATTCAGTCGGTGGGTATCTTCATGGGTGGCGAGCGCGAGGAGGTCGAGCGCGTTCCCGCGGGCAACATCGCCGCCGTCACCGGGCTGCGGGACGCCATCGCGGGGTCGACAGTGTCGAGCGTTGAGATGACGCCGTTCGAGTCCATCGAGCACATCTCCGAGCCTGTGATCACCAAATCCGTCGAGGCACAGAACATGGACGACCTCCCGAAGCTCATCGAAACCCTCCAACAGGTCTCGAAGGAAGACCCTACCATCAGGGTGGAAATCAACGAAGACACCGGCGAACACCTGATTTCGGGACAGGGTGAACTCCATCTCGAAGTCATCACCCAGCGCATCGAGCGCAATCAGGGTATTCCCGTGACGACTGGCGAACCCATCGTCGTCTTCCGCGAGGCCGTCCAGCAGGCCTCCGAGACCGTCGAGGGCCAGTCGCCGAACCGCCACAACAGGTTCTATCTGACCGTCGAACCGCTTTCAGGGGATGTCGTCGAGACGCTGAAACGCGGCGAGGCGTCGATGGACATGCCAGAGACCGAGCGCCGCGAGGCGCTTCAAGAGGCCGGCATGGACAAGGACACCTCCCAGAACGTCGAAACCATCCACGGCACGAACATCCTCATCGACGACACGAAAGGTATCCAGCACCTCAACGAGACGATGGAACTCGTCGTCGAGGGCTGGGAGGAGGCGCTCGATGACGGTCCCCTTGCTGCGGAGCCGGTTCAGGGCACGCTCATCCGCCTCGAAGACGCCCGCCTGCACGAGGACGCCATCCATCGAGGCCCGGCACAGGTGATTCCCGCGGTGCGCCAAGCCGTCCACGGCGCGCTCATCGACGGTCGCATCTCGATGCTCGAACCCATTCAAAATGTGCGCATCGACGTGCCTTCCGAACACATGGGTCCCGCCTCCGGCGAGATTCAGGGCCGCCGTGGCCGCGTCGACGACATGTACCAAGAGGGGGACCTGATGGTCGTCGAGGGCGTCGCGCCGGTCGATGAGATGATCGGTTTCGCCTCCGACATCCGCTCGGCGACCGAGGGCCGGGCCTCCTGGAACACCGAGAACGCCGGCTTCCAGGTGATGGCCGACAATCTCCAGCCCGACACCATCATGGAAATCCGCGAGCGCAAGGGCATGAAACTCGAACTGCCCGGCAGCGTCGACTACTTCTAGAACCCACCTTTTTACTCGTCGGGTGCGCTCGCTCGTTTCACTCGCTCGCCCACCACTCCTCGCAAAAATCTGGGCCAAAAACTCCCGCTCGTTCACTCCGTTCGCTCGCGGTGAACCACGCTCGTTACACTCGCGCGGATGCCGATCCTCTCCGCGACCGTACAGCACCGCCGAAGCCCTCACTCGCTACGCTCACGGCTCACTTCGCTCACCGTTCGCATGGCGGCGCTTCACTTCGTTCACGCCGCCCACCGCTCGTTCGCCCTTCATCCACCGAGGACCGCACCGCAACAGCGGACCGCGGCGGTGCGCCGCGCCGCGGCCCCACCGGCCGCCGCAACCGCACCGCGGTCGCAGCCGCCACGGCACAGCCCCGCCACCCACTCAAAACGGCAGATACCGTTCGTAGAGGTCGTCGATTCGGCGATTGAGTGCGTCGCCGTCTTGGGACCCCCACGGGTTGCGTGAGAAGTAGTACATGCTGGCGAGAATCACCCCGATGGTGACGGCAAATCGCGGCGCGGCAGCGCTGAGGACGAACGCCGAGAAGCCGGCTATCACCCCCGAGACGAGCACGTCCACGATTTGGTGGGCGACGGACATGCCGACGGTAGCACCGCCGACAGCCTAAACCGTTCGGACGCGAGCGAAATGTGGGTACTTATCACTGCCGCTGTGTGAGCACCGGGCATGTATCGAGCAGAGGGGCGAACGGGAGTGGGTCGATGAGCGAGTCCTCGGAGTCGCGCTCGGCCTATACCGTGCGCCTCGAACTCGTCGACGAACCCGGCGAGTTGCTCCGCGCGCTCGAACCCATCGCCGACAACGGCGGCAACCTGCTCTCCATTTTCCACGAGCGGGGTTCGCTCACGCCGCGCGGACACATCCCCGTCGAGGTCGACCTGGAGGCGACGCCCGAGCGCTTCGAGACCATCGTCACGGCCCTGCGCGAGGCCGGCGTGAACGTCATCCGGGCCGGCGCGGAGCGCTACGGCGAGGAACTCACCGTGATACTCGTCGGCGACCTCGTCGAGACCGACCTCTCGGATACGCTCTCGCGCGTCGAGTGTGCGAGTGCCTCCGTTGCCGATGTCGCGCTGTCAGCCCCCGACGGCACCGACGAACCGTCGAACGCACGGCTCCGGCTGGCGACCCAGACCGGTGAGCGCGAACGCGCACTCGCCACCGTTCGGACGGTTGCCGACGAGAAGAACCTCCACCTCGTCGAGCCGCTTTCGGGAGGCGAGCGATGAACCTCGCCGTCATGGGCTGTGGCGCGGTCGGGCGAGCGGTCTGTGAACTCGCCGGCAGCTACGGCCATCGCGTGACCGCACTCGCCGACTCGACGAGCGCCGCCGTCGATGAGGACGGTATCGACAGCGAGACCGTCCTCGACCGGAAATCGGAGGAGGGTGTCGTCGGCTCGGGCGACCGCGAGGACGCACTCGCCGGCGACTACGATGTACTCGTCGAGGCGACGCCGACGACGCTCGGCGACGCCGAACCCGGATTCAGCCATGCCAAACACGCGCTCGCCCGCGACGCACACGTGGTGCTGGCGAACAAGGGACCGGTCGCCGAGCGCTACGGCGACCTCCGAGCCGCAGAGCGCGCCAGCGCGGGCAGGGTCCTGTTCGAGGCGACCGTCGGCGGGGCGATTCCGGTGCTCTCGACCATCGCCGACCTCGGCTCGGAGGACGTGACGGCGGTCCGTGGCGTCCTGAACGGGACGGCGAACTTCATCCTCTCGCGGATGAGCGCCGAAGGGTTGGATTACGAACACGTCCTCGCCGAGGCCCAGGACCTTGGCGTGGCGGAGACCGACCCGACGTTCGACGTCGAGGGCACCGACGCCGCGCTCAAATGCGTCATCCTCGCGAACGTCCTCGGCGACGGCGGCGTGACCCTCGCCGACGCGGCAGTCGAGGGCATCACGCGGCTCACGCCGAGCGCGCTCGACCTCGCGAGCGATGACGGGCGCACGGTGCGGCTGGTCGGCGAAGTCACCGACGGGGACAGTCCTACTGTTCGTGTCGGCCCACGGCTCGTCTCCGAACACGGCACGCTCGCGGTGACCGGCACCCAGAACATCGTCCAGTTGGAGACGCGCCACGCCGGCCAGTTGAACCTCAGCGGGCGCGGGGCAGGCGGGCGAGCAACGGCCTCGGCGGTGCTCGCGGACGTCGGCCGCTTACCCTGAACGGAACGGAAATCGGCCGACAACCGGGACGATTCGGGCGAACACGGCCGATTCAGTGGCGAAAAGTATCGTAATCGTTTTAACCGGAAGCGCAGTAAGCATCCGATATAGCGCCACTGCGCGTGAGAAACCAATGGCAGACAAACCACACCAAAACTTGGCCATCATCGGCCACGTCGACCACGGCAAGAGCACGCTCGTCGGACGACTGCTCTACGAGACGGGCAACGTCCCCGAGCACGTCATCGAACAGCACAAGGAAGAAGCCGAGTCCCAGGGCAAGGGTGGCTTCGAGTTCGCCTACGTGATGGACAACCTCGCCGAGGAGCGCGAGCGCGGTGTCACCATCGATATCGCCCATCAGGAGTTCGACACCGACGAATACTACTTCACCATCGTCGATACCCCAGGTCACCGCGACTTCGTGAAGAACATGATCACGGGCGCGAGTCAGGCCGACAACGCCGTGCTCGTGGTGGCTGCCGACGACGGCGTCCAGCCACAGACCCAAGAGCACGTCTTCCTCGCTCGCACACTGGGAATCAACGAACTCGTCGTCGCCGTGAACAAGATGGACCTCGTCGACTACGAGCAAAACCGCTACGACGAGACCGTCGAGGAGGTCAAAGGGCTGCTCGGACAGGTCAACTTCGATACCGACGACGCGAGCTTCATCCCCGTGTCGGCGTTCGAAGGCGACAACATCGCCGAGGAAAGCGAGAACACCGACTGGTACGACGAGGAAACGGTACTGGAGGCGCTCAACAGCCTCCCCGAGCCGCAGCCACCGACGGACGCCCCGCTCCGGCTGCCGATTCAGGACGTCTACACCATCTCGGGCATCGGTACTGTTCCTGTTGGACGGGTCGAGACGGGCATCCTCGCCACCGGCGACAACGTCTCCTTCCAGCCCAGCGACGTGGGCGGTGAGGTCAAGACCGTCGAGATGCACCACGAGGAAGTCCCCCAGGCCGAGCCGGGTGACAACGTCGGCTTCAACGTGCGCGGCATCGGCAAGGACGACATCCGCCGCGGTGATGTCTGTGGCCCGGCCGACGACCCGCCATCGGTCGCCGAGACCTTCCAGGCACAGATCGTCGTGATGCAGCATCCGTCGGTCATCACGTCGGGCTACACGCCCGTGTTCCACGCCCACACCACGCAGGTCGCCTGCACCATCGAGTCCATCGACTCGAAGATCGACCCCGCCAGCGGGGACGTCGACGAGGAAAACCCCGACTTCATCCAGTCGGGTGACGCGGCCGTCGTCACCGTGCGCCCGCAGAAACCGCTCAGCATCGAGCCGTCGAGCGAGATTCCCGAACTCGGGAGCTTCGCCATCCGCGACATGGGTCAGACCATCGCCGCCGGCAAAGTGCTCTCGGTCGACGAAGCATAATGCAGCAGGCGCGCGTCCGTCTGGCCGGCACCAGCCCGGAGGACTTGGACGACATCTGCGATGACGTCCGCGAGATCGCCACCAAGACCGGTGTCAATCTCAGCGGACCGATTCCGCTGCCGACGAAGGAACTCGAAGTCCCGGCCCGAAAATCGCCCGACGGCGAGGGGACCGCGACGTGGGAGCACTGGGAGATGCGGGTCCACAAGCGGCTCATCGACCTCGATGCCGACGAGCGCGCGCTCCGCCAGCTCATGCGCATTC
Organism: Halococcus sp. AFM35; assembly: GCF_051195015.1. Classification (NCBI taxonomy): domain Archaea; kingdom Methanobacteriati; phylum Methanobacteriota; class Halobacteria; order Halobacteriales; family Halococcaceae; genus Halococcus; species Halococcus sp. AFM35. Next base: position 115,683 of record NZ_JBNTJU010000005.1, on the reverse strand, counting down.
AGGTGCCAAACGACGTCAGCATCGAGATCGTCCTCGAAGACTGAGGAATCGTTTTCACCCGCGACGTTTTCCATCCCCGAGCGGTAGTTTCGAACATGGCGTCTCTCACACGCAGTCCGACCGTCCAGACGCTTTCGGTGATGGCGGTCGTCTTTCTCGCCCAACGGGTCGCCGGGCTGGTCGGCGCGATGGGCTTTCTCTTCGTGCTCGGACCAAGCTTTCCGCTCCGGCCGTGGGCGCTGCTGACGAGCATCTACGCCCACGGGAGCCTCGCCCACCTCTTGGGCAACGCCACGATGCTCGTACTGGTCGGGCTGCTTGTCGAGTCGTTCACTTCGAGCGTTCGCTATCACGCCTTCTTCGTCACGACCGGCGTGCTCTCGGGACTCGCCCAGATCACGCTGGTGTCGGGAAGTCGAGTGCTCGGCGCGAGCGGGGCGATCTTCGCCTTCCTCGGCTATCTCGTCGCCGCCAACCCGGTGTCGAGTTCGGTGCTCGATACGCTACGGTTGAGTCGGCGCGGCCAACTCGCCCTCTTTGCCCTGCTCGCGGTCGCCGTCACGCTGTTGACGGGTGCGCCGGGCGTCGCAGTAGTGGCGCATTTCACTGGCTTTCTGTTGGGGCTGCTCGCCGGCCGCCTCGGCGTATTGGCAACAAGCCGGCCTCGCGGACAAACGCAAGGTACAAGCGGGCCGCCCGGATAGGACGGATGCGGGCTCGTAGATCAGTGGCAGATCGTCTCCTTCGCAAGGAGAAGGCCTCGGGTTCAAATCCCGACGAGTCCATCGGAGCGAGTGAGTTTTACGAGCGAGTGAGAATGGTCGAGTCCGGATTTGAAGCCCTGTCAGCCGCAGCCCGCGCAACGAGCGAAGCGAGTGAGCAGGAACGTCTGACTCCGGGTTCAAATCCCGACGAGTCCATCCTACTTTTTGCGCGGCTTCGCTCGTCTGCGACTCGCTCAGCCGAGCAAAAACGTAGTGAAAAAGCCGCATCGCTCTCCACCGCTCCAAACCGCGAAAGATAACATTCCGAGAGACCCAGCAACGGTATGGTGTCTGCAGAGATGGTGTTTCTCGGGGCGACGGTGATTCAAATCGTCTTCACCCTGCCGGTGCTTCTCGATAGCGGCTCGACCGTGCCCCGCGAGACGAGCATTCCGACGGCGCTGGTCTGGTTCGTCTATGCGGCCACGTACGTCACGATTTCCTTTCCGCTGGCGGCGGTTGCGAGCGCGCTCGGCGGGGTGCTCTGGGCGTTCGTCGCCCTCTTTCGTGGGCGGCCGTCGAAACAGGACCTCGACTACGTCATCGGCGACCTGCTCTCGGAGTAACCACCGAGCAACCGCCGAGGATTTAGGGTGCTCGCGTGTATCGACTCCATGCCGCGCCCGAAGTCCTCGTTCGACCGCCTGCGCCCCTTTCAGTTCCGTGAACCCGAGGACGTGCTCGACCCCGATGCGATGTATACCGTCTACGAGATCGCCCGCCTCTTGCAGGGACTCGACCCCGACGCTGAACTCGATGTCGAGACCGAGGCAATCCTGCTCGATTGGGCGATTCCATGGCTGGTCGAAAATTCCGATGCGCTCTGTTTCGGCGACCCCGAAAGCGACGACGAACCGGGCCACTACGGGCTTCTCGATACGGAATAGTGGTCACTATCGGTACGACTCGGCGACCGCAGCGAGCGCGTCGTGGGTCTCGGTCGTGTGTGGTGCGGTCAGCGGCGAGACGCTCACGCGACCCTCGAAGACCGCCCGGCGGTCGGTTCCGTCCGGGTCGGGAATTGCGCCGTCGGTCATCCGCTGCCAGATGCGGTCACGGAGCGTGAGGTCGCCCTCCTCGCGCACGGCGGTCATCTCGTACACTTCCGAGGGATGGGTGATCTCCATCGTGGCGTGCTCGCCGTCGGTGGCCGCCGGGACGGGGGCGTTAACGTTCAGGTAGTCCGCTTGCTCGAAGATACCGTTGCCGAGCGCGTTCTCGACGAGGTGGGTCGTCGCGCGGACGGCTTCCTTGTATTCGCCCTCGCGGGCGGCGTACTCGCGGAAATCGATGTCGCCGCCGGGGATGTACAGCGAGACGGCCATCGCCGGGACGTCGAAGAAGGTCGCCTCGACGGCGGCGCTGATGGTCCCCGAACGCCCGAGGGTGTACTCGCCGAGGTTCGCGCCCTGATTGCAGCCCGAAACCACGAGGTCGATGTCCGCACAGAGCGAGCCGAGACCCGCGACCACACAGTCTGCGGGCGTTCCTTTGACGGCATACCCGCGGTCGTGCTCTTCGACGACGACGCGACTGGAGAGCGTGCGCCCAACGGCGCTTTGGTCCTCGGCGGGCGCGACGACCGTCACCTCTCCATGCTCGCCGAGCGCATCGGCGAGCACCCCCAACCCCGTGCTCTCGATGCCGTCGTCGTTCGTCAGCAGGACATTCATACGTCGTGTGTGACGGCCGCTCGCAAAAGCGCACCGTTAAGGGCCATCGCTTCGCTGTGCGAGAACGAACGAATGAGCGAAGAACCCGACTCGCCACGAGAGGGCTGGTCGAGCAAGCGCCGCGAAATCATCTATCGTGAGCTGCGGGACGTCCTCGACACCCAGCAGTCGGTGATGGACGACATCGACGACAAGGCGCTGCGCACGGTGCGCATCACGGCGGTGCTGCTCGGCGTCGTGGTCCCCGCCGCCGGTCTCGCCGCCGTCACCTTCCAGCCGCTGCTCGCCGCCGTCGGCGTGTTCGCGCTCGTCGGCTCGGCGGTCGTCGGCGTCCTCACCTACGGCGAATCCGACCTCGTGGTCGGCCCGAGCGGCGAGTATGCCGTCTCGCTGGCGACCGGTGAGGGTGAGGACTGGGAACTCGACTTCCTCGTCGAGCTGGCCTCGTGGACCGAGAGCAACGCCGTCGACATCGCTAATAATGGTCGCCTGCTCTTCTACACGCAGGCGCTGTTTGTCGTCGGTATCGTGGCGCTCACCGCGAGCATGGCCTTTTACCCGGTCATGACCTATCTCACCCTATGAGTGACGACCACGCCGAGACGGGTCAGCGAAGCCACAAGGGACCGGCGCTGCTCTCGAAGCTCCTCGGACGCGACGGACACAGTCGGGAGGAACGCGCGCGGCTGCGGGCACAGCTCGAAGGGTCTGAAGAATAGTTCAGACGGGAATCCGGTCGACGACCGTTTCGTCGTCGACGACGAGATTATACGATTGCTCGTCGTCGTTCCAGAGCACGAGCACGTTCTCGAACTCCAGTAGTGCGCCGTAGTTCGCACCCGAGAGCGCCCGGTTGAGCGCCGTCTCGCGGGTGAGCACCGCGTAGTGGTCGACCGACTCGCTGCCGTCACTGACCTTGAAGAGGGGATTGCCCGCCGACAGCGAGTGGCTGAGTTTCGCGGCGATACAATCGACGCGACTGGCGACGTGGCGCTCGCTGTCGGCCATCTTCGCCACGCGGTCGATGTCGGGCGTAAATTCGATGCGTCGTGTGCCATCCCTGCGGAGAATCGAATACGAATACTGGACGTCGACGTTGACGAACGCCGTGCTCTCGTCGGCAGCCTCGGCGAGGCGGCGCTGGAAGGGTGGGACGTCGAGGTCGCCCTTCACGTCGAAGGACCACCCCCTGTCGGTCGGCACGTGACTGGGCCAGAGGCGGACGGTCGGCGCGTACACCGTCGCCGGACCACCGTCGGCGAGCGCGCGCTCGACACCTCTGAGACCGATGGACGTCTCGCGGTCGGCGGGCGCGATGGCAACCAGCGAGCCATCGGGCGCGAGCGCGTCCAGATAGCGCTCCGTGACCGCCACCGGGTCGCCGAGTTCGCTCAGCACGTTCGCCATGAGGACGAGGTCGTACTCGCCAGTGACTTCGAACGCTTCGGCGCTCGTGCGGTGGATAGTCGGATGGAAGTTTTTCCCTGTGTCATCGAGCAGCGTCTCCAGAACGTCGGCGGCGGCACTCGGTTCGACCGCGTGATACTCACAGAGCGCGTCATCGGGGAGGAAGTCGGCGAGACCGAGCGCCGGGCCGCCGACGCCCGCGCCCACGTCGAGTACGCGAAGGTGGTGAGAGAGCAGCCCGTCGCGTGCGAGGTCGGCGAGGACGTACTGTACGGCGGCGTAGTAGTCGGGGAGATGGTAGATAGCGTAGGCGAGCGCCGTCTCGCGGTCGTAGCGCACCGCCTCGCCGGCGAAATACGATTCCTTGAATTCCCGAATCCGCTCGCGGAGGCGCTGGCCGGAGTCGCCCGTCGGCCAGCCGGCCCCGTACTCGGAAACGAGCAGGTCTTCGAGCGCTCTGGCAGGTGATTCGGGCAGCGCCGCGACACCCGCGAAATCGGTCTCGATTGGTTGCGCGGAGACGGGAACGAACGTTCCGTCCTCGTGCTCGACGAGTCCGAGGTCGGGGGCCGACTCGCGGAGCACCTCGCGGACGACGGCGGGGTGGGGCTGGTCAGCGACGTACTCGTGGATTTCTTCGGGGTCGATTGGTCGCACCTCGCGGAGATATTTGGCGTTCGCACGAACCGCTTCGCGCTGGTCGTCGTTCATCGGTCGCGTGCCTCGCGGTACAGTGCCTCGACCCCTGCCCCGTCCGTGGCGATGCGTTCGGCCGCTTCAGCGACCGCCTCAGCGCCGTCGAAGCGCTCCTGAATCTCCGCATAGACCTGTGGTGACCCCGAGAGGACCTGCTCCGTGAGTTCGTCGAGCGGCCCGGAAATGGGAGTGTGAAACTCCTCACGGACGTCCTCGGCGGCGAGGGCGTAGGCGAGCACGGCCGCGTGCGCGCCGGCCTGTACCGTCTCCATCGCCCGGTCGTGCTCTGCGGGCGTGGTCTCGAAGAGGTCGTTTTCGGCGGCCAGCGCCGTGCGAATCTCGTCGGTCACCGGGCCGGCGGCATCGGCGACAGCCGCGATGTGGCCGGGGGCGTTCTCCGGCGCAAAGAGCGGATGGAGACTCAACCGCTCGCGGTCGGGAGCGTGGGTTTCCATCGCGGCGACCGGTTCGGCCATGCTTCCCGTCACGTCAACCACGGCGCGCTCGGCCTTGGGCGCGTGCTCGGCGATGGCGTCCTCGATTGCGGACATCGGTACGGCGAAACACACGGCATCGAATCGCTCGTCGGTATCGAGGGGAACCGACGTCACGCCGAGACGGTCGGCGACCGCCGTGGCTCGCTCGGGGTCGGTGTCGGCGACGGCGACTTCGGTCGTTTCGGCGAGCATGTGGGCGAACCACTCGCCCATCGTGCCCGCGCCGACGACGAGAAGGGTCATTGTATGTGTGTTCCGGCGGCGGGCAAAAGCCCCTTCGAGTGGCCGTGGGACCTACTCGACGCGGAGCCGTTTCGGGTAGTCGGTGAGGTTCTCGTAGCCGTCATCGGTGACGAGCACGAAGTCCTCGACGCGCACGCCGCCCACGTCCGGGTCGTACAGCCCGGGTTCGATTGTAATGACGTTGCCCGCTTCGAGCTCGCCACCCTCGAAGCTCAGGCTCGGCAGTTCGTGGACCGCCAACCCGACGCCGTGGCCCGTCCCATGAATGAAGCCCGTCTCGGTCTCGGGGTCCTCACGGAGTGTCGGCTCACCGGCGTCCTCGTAGACGTCACAGACCGCATCGTGGACGTCCTCGCCCGTCGCACCCGGTTCGACGGCATCGAGTGCCGCTTCGAGGGCTTCCTCCGAGAGGTCGTACCACGCCTCGACGCGCTCGCTCGGCTCGCCCTTCACGAACGTTCTTGTCATGTCGGCGTGATACCCTGTACTGGTGCTTTTCGGGAAGATATCGACAATGATGGGTTCGCCGGCGGGAAGCGGGCCGTTGCCGTCGTTGTGCGGGTCGGCGGCGTCGACACCGCCGGCGACGATGGTCTCGCCGGAGGTGTAGCCGTGCTGGAGCAGCGTCGTCTCGACGGCGGTCTTGACGCGCTCGGACGTGAGCGGTTCGCCGTCGGCGACGAGCCGGCCATCCTCGATATCGGCCTCGCGGATGGCGTTCTCGGCGGCGACCATCGCGCGCTCGTTGACTTGCTGGGCCTCTCTCACCATGTGGATTTCCTCGTCGGTCTTGACCGCACGGATGTCGAGCAGGACGCCGTCCTCTTCGGCAGTCACGTCGATGCCCTGCTCGCGGAGCCCGTCGGCGGTTCCAACCGGGAAGCGGGGCGGAACGAGCAGCGAGGATATCCCATGATCGTCGAGGAAGCGCCCGAGCAGTTCGGCGTTCGCCTCGCGCCCGCCCGCATCCTCGGCGTAATCGGCGTGGCGCGAAACGGTCGCGGCGCGGCTCTCGGTCTTGGCGCGGCCGTATTCGAGCGCCGACACCAGTAGATGAGTGTCGCCGTCGTAGAGGGTGATGAAGGGGTCGGGCGCGACGAACCCCGAGAGGTAGCGCTGGTCGGGGTCCTCGCCGTCGGCATCGAGCAGGTATCCCTCGGTCTCGTACTCCGTGAGTGTCTCGTCAAGCGCGGAGAAATCCGGGTCCATGACCGAGATTCGGTCGTGGTAGCCAAAACGGTGGCGTATCGCTGTCGGGAGGATTATGAAGCCGCCACGTGAGACCGGAATATGGATTTCCTCCCCATCGGCGACTACGGTGTCGTCGGTAACCTCGAAACCTGCGCGCTGGTCGGCCGCGACGGGACGGTCGACTGGTGGTGTCTCCCACACATCGAGTCACCGAGCGTCTTCGCCGGGATTCTCGACCCCGCAGTCGGCGGGCAGTTCACGCTTCAACCCACAGGACGGTTCGAGAGCGAACAGGAGTACGTCGAGCGGACGAACGTGCTCGAAACGCACTTCGAGACCGAGGGCGGAACGGCGACCCTCACCGACTTCATGCCGGTCATCGGCGAGCAACAGACCCTCGATGTCCCCGAGCACGCCCTCTATCGGCGCGTCGAGTGCGAGGCGGGAACCGTGGAGATGGACGTGAACTTCGCCCCACGATTCGACTACGCGCGCGCCGAGACGGCCGTCGAAGCGGTCGATGGCGGGGTTCTCGCCAGCGCCACCGACGAGGAACTGTTCTGTCAAACCCCGGTCGCGCTCGATGTCGAGGACGCGACGGCGACCGGAACCCTCGGACTCGACGAGGGCGATGCCGTCTGGTTTATCTGTCAGTACGGCGAGCACGAGCGCCTCGAATCGGCGGAGGCCGCAGCAATGCTGGAGGCGACCGTCGAATTCTGGAAGGGCTGGGTCCATCACTGTACGGACTCCGAGCGGTGTCTGTTCTACGGCCCGTGGCACGACCTCGTGGTTCGCTCGGAACTCGTGCTCAAACTGCTGATGCGCCGCGAGACCAGCGCCATCGCCGCCGCGCCGACGACCTCCCTGCCGGAAGAAATCGGTGGCGAGCGCAACTGGGACTACCGGTTCAACTGGATTCGAGATGCCGCCTTCACCATACAGGCGCTGCACGAACTCGGTCACGCGAGCGAGGTCGAGGACTTCTTCGAGGAGTGTCTCGACCAAGCCATCGAGGGCGAGTCGGGACGGGTCGAACAGCCCTTCTATGGGGTCGACGGCGAGGACCTCCCCGACGAGGAGGAACTCGACCACCTCGCGGGCTACCGGGGTTCCTCGCCGGTGCGCATCGGCAACGCCGCCGGCGACCAGCGCCAGCTCGACGTCTACGGCGAACTCGTGCTGGCGATTCACGAAACCACCCAGTACGGCGAGACGCTCACTCCGGACAACTGGACGGTTCTCAGGGACGTCATCGACCACGTCTGTGAGGTCTGGGACGAACCGGGCTACGGCATCTGGGAGGACCGCGCCGACCCGAAACAGTTCGTCTACTCGAAGGTGATGTGCTGGGCCGCCATCGACAGGGCGCTGACGATGGCCGACGCGACCGACTACGAGGCCCCGACCGACGAGTGGGAATCCGTCCGCGAAGACATCGAAGCCCGCGTGCTTGAGGAGGGCTTCGACGAGGAGATGGGGAGTTTTACCCGCTCGTTCGAGACCGACAACGTGGATGCGTCGCTGCTGCGCCTCCCGGTCGTCGGCTTTCTCGAACCGGACGACGACCGAATCGTGGGCACCATCGAAACCGTCAGGGAGCAGCTCGCGACCGAGAACGGTCTCGTCTATCGCTACGACACCGACGACGGTCTCGAAGGTGAAGAAAATCCGTTCGTTCTCTGTTCGTTCTGGCTGGTCGATGCGCTTGCCCTTGCCGGCCGCAGCGAGGAGGCCAGAGACCTCTACGAGAGCGTGCTCGAACATGCGACTCCGCTCGGACTGTTCGCCGAGCAAGTCGACGGGGAGACCGGCGAGCAGCGGGGCAACTTCCCGCAGGCGTTCAGCCACCTCGGCCTCATCAACAGCGCCATCTACGTCCGCGAGGGTGCCGACCCCCGTACCCCGACCCCTATCGGCGTCGACGCACCCGACAGTGCCAGTTGAGTCGAACAGTAGCATTCGAGGACAGGCCGCTTTTCGTGCTCGGAAGCCGACCCCGTGTATGGAACGCACCGAAGGCGGCATCGACCTCACGGTGCCCGAGCAGCCGGAGGCGGGCATCGGCGAGGACGTCTTTTTCAATCCCGAGCAGGAACTCAACCGCGACCTCACGGTGGCGATGCTCCGCGCACACGAGGACGGCGAGTCGTATCTCGATGCCCACGCCGCGACGGGCGTCCGTGGCGTCCGCGCCGCACGGGAGGGGTACGACGTGACGCTCTGTGACCGCGACCCCGATGCAACCGGCCTCTCTCGGAGAAACCTCGACCGGAACGGTCTCGATGGCAAGGTCAAAAACCGCGACGCGAACGCACTGCTCTCGGAGGAGCGCTTCGATATCGTCGACCTCGACCCGTTCGGCACGCCGATGCCGTTCGCCGACGCCGCCTTTCGGGGTGCGCGCCGGCTCGTCTGTGTCACCGCGACCGACACCGCGCCGCTGTGTGGCGCACACAGGGCGAGCGGAGTCCGCTCGTACAGCGCCGTCCCCCAGAACACTGAGTACCACGCCGAGATGGGCCTTAGGGTCCTGCTGGGTGCGCTCGTCCGCACCGCCGCCCGGTACGACGTCGGAGCAACTCCAATCCTGAGCCACGTGAGCCGTCACTACGTCCGGACGTATCTCTCGCTGTCGCGGCGGGCCAGCGACGCCAACGATGCCCTCGACGAACTGGGCTACGTCCATCACTGTTTTTCGTGTCTCCACCGCGAGACACAGGCCGGACTCATCGCCACTCCACCGGAGGCGTGCCCGGCCTGCGGCGGGCGCGTGCGAACCGCCGGCCCGCTCTGGCTCGGACGAGTCCACGACGACGGTTTCCTCGCGCGCGTCCGCGAGGGTGTCACCGCCGAGATGGGGGCCGCCGACCGCGCCCGTGACCTCCTCGACACGCTCGAAGACGAACTCGATAGGCCGACGCACTACGACCAACACCGCCTCTGCAAGCAGTGGAGCCGGTCGGCAAGCGCGATGGACGAGTTTCTGAGCCGGCTCCGCGAGGCTGGCTTCGCGGCCTCGCGGGCGCACTACGGGGGGACGGCGTTCAAGACCGATGCCACGGTCGAAGAGATCGAGACCGCGACCGCCCCGTCCGACGCATAACCTGCCGCCCAGCGCGGGCGGTACTTACGTCTCGACGCCGAACCCGCGCTCGTGTCGAGGACCGACGAGGTCGTGGGCGTTCTCGCCGGCATCGTCGCGCTCGCCCGCCGGGAGCGGTTCGTCCTGACGGCGGCGAGCATCGCGTACTTCGCGTTCATCTCGCTGGTGCCACTGTTGCTACTGGTCGTGGTCGCGGTCACGGCGCTTGGCGGCGACGCGCTGGCGATGCGGGCCGTCACGCGGGCGACGCGCACGCTCGTGCCAGAAAACGCCGCGCTGTTGCGCGAAATCGTCTTCGGCGCGGCGGACGGAGAGCGGGCGACGATACTCAGCGCCGCCGTACTCCTCTGGGGCGCGCTGTTGCTGTTTCGGGCGCTCAGTACCGCCATCGGCGGCATCTACGGCACCTACGGCGAGCGCTCGTTTCTCGGAGCGGTCGTCGACGTCGTGCTCGTGTTCGTCGTCGTGGTCGTCGCCGTGGTGGCGATGGTGGTCGGCGGCGTCGTGCTGTCGGCCTTCGTCGATACGCAACTCTGGCAGACCCTCGGCCCGGTCGTCGTGTTCGGCGTCTTCGCCGTCGTGTTCGTTCCGCTCTACTACATCCTCCCGGACGTCGATGGCGGATTCGTCGAAGTCCTGCCGGGGACGGTCGTCGCCGCCGCGGCGTGGACCGTCCTCCAGTCGCTGTTCGGTTACTACGCCACGATATCGACATTATCGCAGCTCTACGGGGCCGCGAGCGCCGTGCTGTTGATACTCGTCTGGCTCTACGTGGGTGGGTTCGTCCTGTTGGTCGGCGCGGCGCTGAACGCGACGCTGGCCGACCGCGTCGACCCCGATGCGGAGTGGGTTCCCATCGACCGCTGAGCCGTGCGGGTTCCCGCCGATTTATATACCCGTCGGTCGAATGCGCGGTCGTGAGTGCCAGCGCGCGCGTGACCTCCTTCGGCCGGACGTTCGTCGGGGAGGTACAGGACAAGGAGATCACGTTCATCGCCGCGAGTCTCGCCTACTATGCGTTCGTCTCGCTGATTCCGCTCATCCTGCTCTTGCTCGTCGCCGTCTCGGTCGTCGGTGGGCAGGGGATGGCCGACCGCATCGCCGCCGTAGCGGGTGGCGCGCTCTCGCCGAGCGGCCAGGGACTCGTCACCGAGGCGATCAGCAATCGAAACGGGGCCGCCAGCGCGACCGTCGTCTCGCTGCTCGCATTGCTCTGGAGTGCGCTCAAGGTGTTTCGCGGCCTCGATACCGCCTTCTCACGGGCCTACGGGCGCGAATCTCCCGGTCTCGCCACCCAGATAAAGAACGGTCTCCTCACGCTGCTGGCGGTGGTCCTCGGCATCGTCGTCACCGTCGGCGTCGGCGCGCTCGTCTCGCTCGCGCCGGTTGACGTGACCGTCGCGGGCGTCTCGGCGGTCGGTCTTGCCGGCACGCTGGCGACGCTGCTCGGGGTGTCGCTCACGCTGTTGCCGCTGTATTATTTCCTGCCGGGCGGCGGCGTGACGGTTCGGGAGGCACTGCCGGGCGCGCTCTTCGCCGCCGTCGGCTGGACGATACTCCAGATCGGGTTTCGGTTGTACGCCGCAAACGCCGGGAGTTACGAGGCCTACGGCGTCATCGGGGCGGTGTTGTTGCTGGTCACGCTGCTCTATTTCGCCGGAATGATACTGCTGCTCGGTGTGGTGTTGAACGCCGTTCTCGTCGGACGGGCGGGCGGAACGGACGAAACGGACGACGAGGGGCTGGCGGCGCAACTGAAAGCCGGAGGCAGACCATGAACGAGGACACTGAATCCGACCACGACGGGGAGACGGGCGCAGAGACGACGGTCAGCGAGGCGGTTCGGGAGACCGACCGCGACGACCGCGGGAGCGTCGACCGGACCGCGACCCTCGACGACGTCGAGGCGCTGCGCGAGGACGTCGTCGCCTTCGCCGACGAGGTCGAAGACCGCATCATCAAGCGCGACACGCTCGAAAGCGATCTGAAGAAGTACATCCGCAAGCGACAGCGCCGCGGCCACGCCCGCGGCTGGGGACCCTATCTCGTCCTGCTCTATGGCACCGTGATGACCGTCGGCGCGTTCGCCTACCTGAATGGGGGGTGGGCCATCCTCGCGATGCTCGTCGTCTGGCTCTCGACGCTCGGGCTGTACGTCCTGATGGTGCTCGTCGGACTCGTCGGCACGGCCGTCGGCGCACCCGGACGACTCACCGAGCGAGTTCGGGACTTTCGCTCGTAGATGCGCGGCCTCGGGGTTACCGAGGCGCTGGGTGCGCTGCCCGACGTTCTACTGGTGGTTTTTGCGCTGCTCACGCAACTGGCCGACGTCTGGTTCGTTCTCGGCCTGCTCACGCTGCTGTACTGGTTCGGCGAGCGCGCGCCGGTTTCGCTCCCGCGCGAGCGGGGCGCGTTGCTCATCGCGCTCGCGTTCGGCGGGCTCTCGCTCGTCGTCGTCCTGAAAGGGTTCTTCGCGCTGGCGCGCCCACCGATGGCCGGCGAGGCGTCCAGTCTGCGCTACGTGCCCGAACTCCTGCACGGGGCCTATACCAACGCCGCGACCGCGACCGGCTACGGCTTTCCGAGTGGGCACGCCCTCACCGCGACGGTCGTCTGGGGTGGTCTCGCCGTCGTCCTCGATGTCGGCACGCGCAGTCGGCGCGCGCTCGTCGCCGGGAGCGTCATCGCGGTCGTCTGTCTCGCGCGGCTCGTGCTCGGCGTTCACTACCTCGTCGACGTGCTCGCCGGCGTCGGCATCGGACTGGTATATCTCGCAGTCGTCGTGAAAACCGCCCGCGGGCGGACGCGGCGAGCGTTCGGGGTGGCGGCGGTCGTCGCCACAGGAACGCTCCTCGGGTCAGTGACCGCCGACGGCGCGCTGGCGCTTGGGGCGACCGCCGGCGCACTCGTCGCGTGGGAGGGCGTTGGCGAGCAGCTATCGACCGAGTATCGAATGCGCATCACTCACGGCGTTCTCGGAGTGGCGGTGTTCGGCGGCGCGTTCGCGGCGGTGTACCTGCTCGAAGCCGGGGTGGTCCTCACGACGCTCGCGGGCGCGGCCATCGGCGCGGGCGTCATCACGATGCCGCTCGTCGCCGAATGGGTTGGCGGACGCGAGAGTCAGAACGTTTCGAGGTAGCGCTCTTTCTCCCACTCGCTGACCGAGACGCGGTAGTCCATGACCTCAGAGCGCTTGGCTTCGAGGAACTTCTCGGTGACGTGCTCGCCGAGGGCCTCCGTAACTACCTCGTCGGCTTCGAGCGCGTCGAGTGCACCCGCGAGCGTCGTCGGCAGCGTCTCGATGCCGTGTTCGGCACGGCGCTCGGCGTCGAACTCGTAGATGTTGTCCCGCACCGGGCTAGGAGCGTCGAGACCGCGCTCGATACCGTCGAGACCGGCGTGAATCATGGCTGCGAAGGCGAGATAGGGATTGCAAGAGGGGTCCGGCGAGCGGAGTTCGACCCGCGAGGCCGCGGGCGTGCGCGCGGCTGGTTTGCGCACCAGCGCCGAGCGGTTGCGGTCGGACCACGCCACGTAGACGGGGGCCTCGTAGCCGGGGACGAGGCGCTTGTAGCTGTTCACGGTGGGATTGCAGACCGCCGTGATGGCCGGTGCGTGCTCCAGAACCCCGGCCAGGAACTGTTTCGCGGTCACCGAGAGGTCGAACTCGTCGTCCGAATCGTGGAAGGCGTTCTCGCCGCCCGAAAAGAGCGAGAGATGGGTGTGCATGCCCGAGCCGTTGACGCGCGCGATGGGTTTGGGCATGAACGTCGCGTGCAGGTCGTGTTCGGCCGCGATGGCACGGACGACTGCCCGGAAGGTGGCGACGTTGTCGGCGGTCGTGAGCGCGTCGTCGTAGGTGAAGTTGATCTCGTGTTGGCCCTCGGCGACCTCGTGGTGGGAGGCCTCGATGTCGAGACCCATCTCCTCCAAACCATAGATGATGTCCCGGCGCACGTCCGAGGCGAGGTCCTTCGGTGCGAGGTCGAAATAGCCACCGGCGTCGTTCGTCACGGTGGTGGCGCTGCCGTCCTCGTCCTGTTCGAACAGGAAGAACTCGGGTTCGGGCGCGGCGTTGATGTCGTAGCCCATGTCGGCGGCGCGGTCGATGGCACCCGTGAGCACGCCGCGCGGGTCGCCCACGAACGGCTCGCCGGTGGAGGTGTTCATCACGTCACACATGAGCCGCGCGCTCGCGGTACCGTCGTCGCGGTCGCGCCACGGCAGCACGGCAAACGTCGAGGGGTCGGGCGTGAGTCGCATATCGGATTCCTGAATCCTGACGAAGCCCTCGATGCTGGAGCCGTCGAAGTAAATCCCCTCGGCGAAGGCCTTCTCGGCCTGCGTGGCCGGGATGGAGACGTTTTTGACAGTTCCAAGGATGTCCGTGAACTGGAGCCTGAGGAAGTCGACGTTTTGGTCGTCTATCTGTTCGAGAACACGTCTGGCGTCGGGCGAAAGCCCATCGTCTGGAGTTCCGTTTGTCATCGTTCGTGCCTACTTGATGGGATACTGCGGAGGATAAAAGGACTACTGTTCGTCGCAAATATTGGATAGCGGGACAAAAGTGGATGTTCGTAAAATTTTACTGCCCCGGATGGGTACGGGAGCACGATGACGTACGAAAATCTGGATACGGAACTGGTGAACGCACTCCTCGACGACGGCCGAGCGAGTTTGCGGAGTCTCGCCGACGACCTCGACGTTTCGGTCACCACGATATCGAATCACCTCTCGGACCTCGAAACGAGCGGCGTGATTCGTGGCTACGCGCCGGTCATCGACTACGGCGGTCTCGGCTACGACGTGACGGCGATTATCCAGCTCAAAGTCGAGGGAAGTTCGCTGCCGGACATCACTGAGCGCCTGCGCGACCACGACCAGATGGTGTCGGTCTACGAGGTGACCGGCGACCACGACGTCGTCGCCATCGGCAAATTCAGGGACACCGACGACATGAACGACCGCATCAAGGCCCTGCTCACCGACCCCGACATCAACGAATCGAACACGAACATCGTGCTCAACACCGTGAGCGAACACGAGCAGTTCGAACTCAGTACGGACTAGACGAGCGCGAACGCGACCAGCAGGTTCAGCGTCGTGACGGCGATGCCGACGCCGATAAGCACGGCGAACCAGACGCGCCAACCCGGCACAGTCCTGATGAATCGCTCGCCAGCGAGTGCGAGCGCGCCCGCCGCCAGTACGCCACCAAGTTTGACCGCGAGTGCGAGCGGCGGCGTCGCCAGCAAGGCTCGCATGAGCGGGTTCGCCTCCAGCTGCCTCCCCGCGAACTCCGCGGCCAGAACCATCGAGAGACCGTCGCAGACGCCCCAAACGACCACCACCGCGAGTACCAGCTCGGCATACTCAGGGTTTTCGAGGCGCAAGCGGTGGGTCACGGCTGTATCGACGAGCTACAGGCCCAAAGCGTCGCTGGCTAGGTGCTGAAAAACGGGAATCGGCGTCGTTCGCCGAGTGGTTGCGATGCAACGCGGTCGCGGCCGCGGTGCGACACGACCACAAACCGAAGGGAACACTACTCCCCTGGCGGATGAAGGGCGAGGCCCGCATCGCGGGCCGAGGGCTTCGGCGGTGCGGTCGTGGTGCGGTTGCGTCCGCGGTGTGGTTGCGGAACGGTCGCAGTGCGGTTGCGGTGCGGTCTTTTCCCCGAGTTTTTGCGAGCGAGCGGGCCTTCGGCCCGCGAGTGAAGCAAAAAGTGGGGTTACATCATGCCGCCCATGCCACCCATACCGCCCATGCCACCCATACCGCCCATGCCTCCCATGCCGCCGGGTGCGCCGCCGGCGGGCGGGCCGCCGTCGTCGCCATCGTCGGTCTGGCCGCCCTTGAGGTCGCCCGCAGCGATGACGTCGTCGATGCGGAGAATCATCACGGCGGCCTCGGTGGCCGATTCGATGGCTTGGGTCTTGACACGGAGCGGCTCGACGACGCCGTCTGCTTCCATGTCGACGACTTCGCCGGTGTAGGCGTCCAAGCCCATGGTGTCGCTGCCGCCGTCGTGCTGGCTGCGGAGTTCGACGAGCGAGTCGATGGGGTCCAACCCTGCATTTTCGGCGAGCGTGCGCGGGATGACGTCGATGGCATCGGCGAAGGACTCGACGGCGAGCTGCTCGCGGCCGCCCACGCTGTCGGCATAATCACGGAGACCCAAGGAGAGTTCGGTCTCGGGTGCACCGCCGCCGGGCAGCACCTTGCCGTCTTCGAGCGTGACGCGCACCACACCCAACGAGTCCTCGATGGCGCGCTCGATCTCGTCGACGACGTGCTCGGTGCCGCCACGCAGGATGAGCGTCACGGCCTTTGCGTCCTCGACGTCCTCGACGAAGATGCGCTGGTCGCCCGCGATATCGCGTTCGGCGACCGAACCCGCAAAGCCGAGGTCCGACTCCTCGATGTCGTCGAGGTTCGAGACGATGCGTGCGCCGGTCGAGCGGGCCAGCCGGCCCATGTCGCTGGATTTGGCGCGGCGGACGGCCAGAATCCCCTCTTGGGCGAGGTAGTGCTGGGCCATGTCGTCGATGCCGTCCTGACAGAAGACGACGTCAGCGCCGACATCGACGAGCTGCTCGACCATCTCCTCCAACTGGGCTTCCTCCTGGTCCATGAACTCCTGGAGCTGGTCGGGGTCGGTGACGTTGACCTCGGCGTCGATCTCGGTCTCCTTGACCTCCAGTGCGCTGTCGAGCAGCGCGACGTTGGCGTCCTCCTTGAAGTAGGGCATGTTGTCGTGGACGCGCTCTTTGTCCACGATGACGCCCTCGACGAGTTCGGATTCGTCGACGCTGCCGCCGACGGCCTTCTCGACCTGGATGTTGTCGGTATCGATGCCCTCGTCGTCGCTGATGGCGGTCACGGCGTCGACGACGAGTTCGGCGAGCAGGTCGCGGGAGCTTTCGGCTCCCTTGCCCGTCATCGCCGTCGCGGCGATCTGCTCCAAAGTGTCTGTATCGGACTCGTCGACATCGATGGCGGTGTCTTCGAGGATCGATTTGGCCTCTTCGGCGGCCTCGCGGTAGCCCTGTGCGAGCGTGGTCGCGTGGATGTCCTGGTCGAGGAGGTCCTCGGCCTTTTCGAGGAGTTCGCCGGCCTCGACCACTGCGGTCGTCGTGCCGTCGCCGACCTCGTCCTCTTGGGTCTCGGCGACTTCGACGATCATGTTCGCCGCCGGATGCTCGATGTCCATCTCCTTCAGGATGGTGACGCCGTCGTTCGTGACGACGACGTCGCCCGCGTCGGAGACGAGCATCTTGTCCATCCCTTTCGGGCCGAGCGTCGTGCGGACGGCCTCGGCAACCGCCTGACCCGCGGTGATGTTCATCGACTGTGCGTCCTTCCCGGAGGTTCGCTGAGAGTCGTCCGAGAGTACGATGAGGGGCTGGTTACCCATCTGCTGAGCCATAGTCACCTACCGATTGAATGGACTTCTACATAAAAGCATCGGAAGGAGATGGTCAAAACGTGATACATGAGTGTGTTACTGATTCATGGTAGTGTCCTACACGAGTTGTTTATGTACTATGTGAGGCTCGCCACAAACTGGCATGGAACTCAGGGGTGGGCAAGCGTTTCCGAGTCAGTCCCGGAATCAAACGAGAGATCGACATTGATCCGGATCTCTTCATAGGCGACAGTCGGTCGCTTGTTGCGGCCCTCCTGATGAAACTCAACGATGCCGTGGTCGGCAAGGAGTTCGAGATCGCTGTGGACGACACTTACGTCCCTCTCGACTAGTCGCGCGAGTTCGCGGATGCTTTCGGGCTTTTCCGCACGAATTGCTTCCAGTAGCACGAAGCGTGCGTCACTGAGCAGTCGAAGCGCTTGCCGTGGCGTCTCGAAGGCGAGAACGCTCGATTCTCCCTCGCGGGTCGTTACTGCTTCTTCGAGTGCCGCGGTGCTCGCAGCTGTGAACGAGTCGAAATCCTGTACACGGATTTCGAGGATTCGTTCGGTTTCCGAGCGCCCACTGTCGGATTCTGGTTCAGTCATGGATGTTCTGTTCGACCACCGTATCGGTTTCACCGTTCGCTTCTCCATTCGGCCACCTCATCGAGGAATCGTTCGTAAAGTTCGACGACCCCGGGAAAATCGACCGGTTCGATACTGCCATCGGGGCTGTGCCGTTCGTGTCGTCCATCGTGTGCGTTGTCGTACCGGATGATGGTTCCGTCGGGCGAGCCGAAGTGGAACCGGTAGTGGATACCGTCGGGATACGCGTCGGTCGCGGGAACGTTCCACGCGGTTGCATGGATGCTGGTATCGTCGTCAAAT
The DNA here is from genome assembly GCF_051195015.1 of Halococcus sp. AFM35. NCBI lineage: Archaea > Methanobacteriati > Methanobacteriota > Halobacteria > Halobacteriales > Halococcaceae > Halococcus > Halococcus sp. AFM35. The sequence goes on along the minus strand of NZ_JBNTJU010000005.1, from coordinate 97,811 downwards.
TCGAACGTTTGGTCGAGTAGCTGTTCGACATGACTTGATTCGGTGTCGTCGGGATTGGCCATTGGTAGATGTCGGTTGCATCGTCACCGTGCGGCATGGTCGCTGCTGAAACGGTCGTGGCTTCAATCCCGTGCTGGGTTTTCTGCGTTCTGTGGCATATCGCTGTTCGGCGTTTGCCGACATAACTGTTGTGGTGAGAAATCAACAGTCGGGCGGGAGCGACGACCAGCATCGAGGACACTCTTCACGAAAAACTATCGAGTCCCGCCTGCCGGCGTTGCCCGCCCTCGGGGTCGGCCACCCACGGCGTGCGGCGGTCGCGCTCGCCATCGAGGTCCACGTCGGGCGGGTCGGCTGGTTCGTGGCCCGCACACCCGACGCCGCATTCGGCCGCCGGATGGACGAACCGGCCCTTCCACTCGCAGTACGGCAGCCCACGCGTGCCCGCGAGCGTGCCGTTTTCGGCCCGCTCGCAGGCCGGAAAGTCGTAGGTGCGCCAGCCCTTCCCGTAGGCGCGCTCGGCGATCCGCCGGCGCATCCGGGCCTTTTCCGTGGAGTTTACCGGCCGTATCGGGGTCTTCGCCGCTCCTCGCGTCCCGATTTCGATACCCGGCTCCGTCGGCGAGAGGGGTGTCGGCTCGCGCAACACCTCCCGCGTTTCGTTCTCGGGGTCGAACCGCCAGACGCCCACCGCTTCGGGAATCCGGTTCAGATGCGCGCCCGTCACATGCGAGGCGGTCGCCAGAATCACCTCGTCGAGCAGTCCGAGGCTCACGTCACGGCGAAGCTGGGTTTCGAGGTCGCCCGGATTAGCGAGGTCCGGCTTGTTCTCGATGCCCACTAGCCTGTCGAACCAGTCGTCGGGATAGCGCGCCGTCTGGCGGACGTACTCGCGGCCACCGCCTCGCTCGGCGTCGAAAAAGCCGATGTCGAGCGCGCGCTCGGTCGCGGTTCGCGCGCGCTCGGGACGACAGTCGAAGGCGTCCTTCCAGTAGCGCGCCGTACCGACGCCGACGCGGCTCTCGATGGCCGCTGCGGGGATTTCGTGGGGCGTGAGTCGCGCCCGGGCATCGAAATCCGGACCAGGTTCGACGTGGACGACGTCCATCACCCGGTTGCCGTACAGGCTCACGCCGAGCTGGCGGCTCACGACACCTTCGACGTCGGCTTCGAGGCTGGCACACAGCGCCAGCTCGAACGCGAACTCGCGCACACGGGATGGAAGGGCCAGCACGCCAAAAGCGTCGCGCTCGCGGCTTCGGCCGAGAATGCGACTCAGACGCCGAGTTCGTCGGCGAGGTCGTGAAAGCTCCCGATGGTGAGGGCAGGGTCGCCGTCGAACGGCTCCCACTCTTGGGTATCGCGGTCGACCCACACGCCCTGCATGCCGGCGTGGCTTGCCCCCTGCACGTCGAACCAGCCAGCGGAGACGTGGGCGATTGCCCCGATTGGCGTTCCGGTTCTCCCGGCGGCGTGGCGATAGATCGCCGAATCGGGCTTGAAGCTTCGTATCTCGTCGGCGCTCACCGTATCCTCGACGAGGTCGCCGATGTCCGCACCCTCGACCATCGAATCGAGCATGTCGGGATTCCCGTTCGAGACCACGTAGCAGTCGTAGCCGCCGTCGCGCAATCGTTCGATACCGTCTCGGACGTCGTCGAACACGTCGAGGTCGTGATACTGTTCGAGAATCGTCTCGCGTTCGTCCTCGGCGAGGTCGACATCGTGGGCAGCGAGGGCGGCCGACAGTGCGTCGCGGAGGACCTCGTAGAAGGGTTGATAGGCGTCAATGTCACCGGAAACGAAAGTATAGGCGAGCGAGCGCTCGCGCCAGAGCGTCGAAATCGGTTCTGGGTTCTCGACGTGCTCGGCGAGCGCGCACTCGACGCTCTCGACGTCCACGAGGGTGCTGTACGAATCGAACGTCACCGTCTCCACTTGTTGGGAATCGAATGCCACGTCCGAACCAATCGGTCGCGGGCCTTCAACTCTCGCACGGGGGCAACACGCTCCCCTCATACTGCCGGACGGAACTGATCGAAAACTCGCTACACGAAAGTTCTCTCGTTGTCGTGGATTCTCGAAACCCGGTCTTCACGCAATTCCGTCCGACAGTATCACGACTGGATGGCGTGCCAACAAAAAACGGATATCGAGGATGCTCGTCGCTCCGGATCGCGTTAGGAGTCGGTCTGGACCAACGCGACGACCTGGGACACCTCGTCGACGCCCTCGACGAAGGGCAGGACCCGCTCTGCGACCGTGCTCACGCTCAGTTTCTGCTGGAAGGCGTTCGGGAACGGATTCAGCGCGCCCGTTCCGGCGGGAAGCGGGTTGTTGAGCGTCCGGAAGTAGCTCGCGTGGCGGGCCTCGACAGCGAGGATTTGGGCGGCCGACGCGAGGTACTTCTCGGTGTCGACGGCGGGCGCGGCGGCGGTGTAGGCCCCGGCTCCGGTGTCCTCGAACACCTGCGCGAGGTCGTAGAACTTCTCGACGGAGTCGTAGGGGAACTGGAACGTGACACCGCTAGCGAAGTCCGGATCGCTTCCGACCGCCTTGAGCACGCCTTCGAGCGCTTTGACGTGGGCCTGCTCGTGGTCGCGGACCTGCTGGATGCGCTGGAACGTCGAGTACCGCATCGACGGGTTGGCGAGCTGCGCCGCGATGTCCGAGCGCTCGACCTCCGTTTCACTCAGCTGACCGCCGTCGTCATTGTTCGCCGTGCCCATCTTGCCGACCGGCGCGGTTCCGACTGCCTCGGTGTAGAACGTGGCTTCGAGGCGTTCGAGCATTAGCGCGAACCTGATGATCTCGACATCGGTGAGCGCGCCGTAGCCGAACTCGTTTGCGTCCTCGTAGTCCGAGTCGGAGTATGGCTGCTCGCCGTGGGCGGCCGCGGCGGTGCCGCTGCCGAGCGCGCCGAGGGCGGCGGCTCCGGCTCCGACCTTCGCGGTGTTCGAGAGGAAGTCCCGCCGCGAGCGGAGTTCGGCACCGATGCGTCCGAGCGGGTTGCTCCCGCCGTCCGCGTCGCCGTCGCTGCGGTCGAACTCCCAGTCGTCCTGTGCTGTGCGACTCGTGTCGTTGGTGGGGTCGTCGGTCATGGTTTTGTCGTGCTTGCGCACACCATTACCCACTCACAAAACACGTATCAACGTTTTCCGAATTCGGACCCAATTTCGTGCCGAATCAGCATCTGAGTCTCACGAGCGCTCGATGACGCGGAGGGTACGGTTCGTGCCGTGGCGGACGACGAACTCGTAGTCGTTCACGCCGTAGGGGAGTTCGACCTTCGCGGTGTAGCGTGCCAGCCCGCGACAGCTCCGGTTGGCGGCGTCGGTGCGTTCGGCATCCACCGAGAGCACGAACGTCCCCGGCGAGCGCTTGCTGATGGTCGGTTCGGTGAGCGTGTAGGAGGCATCCGGCAGACTCACGTTGCCCGTGACCGAGAGGTGGCGCGCGCCGAGCAGGCGATAGCCCTCGACGGAGGCGTTGTCGCTCGCGTCGGGCGTACAGCCGGCGGCGGTGGTCGTCGATTCGAAGACGCTCGCCTCCTCGGCGATGGCGTTCTGTGGGGAACCGGCCGCGGCCTGAAACATGAGCGGGTCGAAGACGAAGAGCGCGAGCGCGACAGCAGCGACGGCGAACACCGCGAGCACGACGAGCGGAACGAGGAGGCTCGAAAGGTGTTTGAACGCAGCAATCAGCCGCTCGCGGTCCGGCGAATCCGCCATGAAATTACGGTTTCGGAGCGCGAAACATAACCGTTTCCCCGGTGATGGCCGGTGCGTCCGTCGTCGGGCGGCGGCCGGGATAGATGGAACAGCAGGTTTATGAACGACTCGGGGCGTAGCTATCCTATTACTTTCGAGATGACACGGAACCACCAACAACCGGAGGTGAACATCGGGCTGGTCGGCCACGTCGACCACGGCAAGACGACCCTCGTGCAGGCGTTGAGCGGCTCGTGGACCGACCAGCACTCCGAGGAGATGAAGCGCGGCATCTCCATCCGGCTCGGCTACGCCGACGCCACATTTAGAGAATGTCCCGGAATGGACGCCCCCGAACGCTACACCGTTGCCGAGGAGTGCCCGGACAGCAGCGAGAGCGAACCCCTTCGTACTGTGTCGTTCGTCGACGCACCGGGCCACGAGACGCTGATGGCGACGATGCTGTCGGGAGCATCCATCATGGACGGCGCGGTGCTCGTCGTGAGCGCCACTGAAACCGTGCCACAGGCCCAGACCCAAGAACACCTGATGGCGCTCGACTCCATCGGTATCGAGAACATCGTCATCGCCCAGAACAAGGTCGACCTCGTCGATAGCGACCGCGCGCGTACGAACTACGAGGAAATCCAAGAGTTCGTCGCGGGCACCGTCGCCGAGGACGCACCCGTCGTCCCCGTGAGCGCCGGTCAGGAGGCCAATCTCGACCTGTTGATTCAGGCCATCGAAGAGGAAATCCCGACGCCGGAACGCGACCCGGAGGCCGATGCGCGCCTGCACGTCGCGCGGAGTTTCGACATCAACCGACCGGGGACTCGGGCCGACGAGTTGCTGGGCGGCGTCTTAGGTGGGAGTCTCGTCGCCGGCGAACTCACCGCGGGCGATGACCTCGAACTCCGGCCGGGCCGCGAGGTCGAACACGGGGGACAGGCCGAGTGGCAGCCCATCACCACCGACGTGCGCTCGTTGCAGGCCGGCGGCGAGTCCGTCGACAGCGTGACGCCCGGCGGACTGCTGGGGGTCGGTACGGGACTCGACCCGAGCCTCACGAAAGGCGATGGATTAGCGGGACAAGTCGCCGGCCCACCGGGGTCGCTGCCACCCACCCGGGAGTCGTTCACGATGGAGGTCTCGCTGCTCGACCGCATCGTCGCCAGCGCCGACGGGACCGAGGGCGAGGACATCGAACCTGTCTCGACCGGTGAGCCGCTGATGTTGACGGTGGGAACCGCCACCACGGTTGGCTCGGTCACGAGCGCGCGCGACGACGAATGCGAGGTCGCGCTCAAGCGACCGGTGTGTGCGGCCGCGGGCGCGAACATCGCCATCAACCGCCGGGTCGGCGCGCGCTGGCGGCTCATCGGCATCGGCACGCTGACCGAATGAGAGTGCTCATGGACACGAACGCGCTGATGATGCCGGTCGAATGCAATGTGCGGGTGTTCGAGGAACTCGACCGCCTGCTCACCACGCCCGAACCCCTCGTGCCGCAAGCGGTCTTGGGCGAACTCGACGAGTTGGCCGGCAGCCACGGCGACGAGGCCGTCGCGGCGAGCGTCGGTCTCGACCTGAGCGAGCGCTGTCGGCCCCTCGCCCACGAGGCGACGAGCGCCGACGACGCCTGCGTCGAACTCGCCGGCGAGGATTGCGAGCTGGTCTGTACCAACGACCGCCCGCTGGCAGAGCGAATCCTCGAACGCGGCGTTCCGGTCATCGGACTGCGCGGGAACAACACGCTTGCGATAACGGAGCCATAATGTACAAACGAGTTAGACTCACGGACACGGTAGAGGTACCGCCACAGCTGCTCGCGGACGTCTCCGCGGGGATGGTGAAACGACTGCTACAGGACAAGCTCGAAGGCCGGCTGGACGAGGAGGTGGGCAGCATCGTCAGCGTCACCGAAGTCCACGACATCGGCGACGGGCGCGTGCCGCCCGGTCGGCGCGACCACGAGGGGTCGGTCTACTACGAGGCGGAGTTCGACGCCGTCACCTTCGACCCGCAGATGCAGGAGGTCATCGACGGCGAGGTCGTCGAAATCGTCAACTTCGGTGCGTTCGTCGGCATCGGACCCATCGACGGCCTGCTCCACGTCTCACAGATAAGCGATGAGTATCTCGCCTTCGACGAAGACGGTCAGATGCTCGCCTCCCGGGAGTCGAACCAAACGCTGGGAGTGGGCGACGCCGTGCGGGCGCGCATCGTCACCAAGAGCATCGACGAGCGCAATCCCAGAGACTCGAAGATCGGCCTCACGGCGAAGCAAGTGGGATTGGGCAAACACGGCTGGCTCCGCGAGGAGCGCGAGACCGCCGCGGCGGGTGAGTGAGCATGGCGACGAGACGAGTCTGCCGTGAATGCCATCGCGTGCTCGATTCGCCCGACCAGCAGACCTGTCCGGCCTGTGGGTCGTCGAGCCTGACCGAGGACTGGGCGGGCTACGTGGTCATCGCCCACCCCGAAACGAGCGAGATCGCAAGCGAGATGGAGGTCACCGAACCCGGCCGCTATGCCCTAAAGGTGCGCTAGCGTGGCCGGCGGCGAGAGCGAACCGGACGTGGTGCTCACGCTGCCCGACGACCTGCGCGGCGCGTTCAAAGACCCCCTCGGCCCCATCCATACCGACGCGAACCGTCTCAGTCCCGACCTCGGCGAGCCAGTCATCGCGGTCGGCGATGTCGTCACGCGCCATCTCACCCGCGCCGGCGTGCGCCCGGACCTCGCGGTTCTCGACTGGGTGACCGAACGCGAGGCGCTGGCCGAGACCGAACGCCCGGACATCGCAGGCTACGACGAGCGCATCGACGTGACGAATCCGGCGGCAGGACTCTCCGAGGAACTCCTGCGCGCGCTCCGGACGGGCGTCGAGCGGAGCGAAAAAACGGTCGTCGTCGTCGATGGCGAGGAGGATTTGGCGACGCTCCCGGCGCTCGTGGTCGCCCCGAATGGCGCGAGCGTCGTCTATGGCCAACCCGGCGAGGGGATGGTCCACGTCCCGGTCGATACGGAGGCGCGAACACGAGCGCGCGAGCTACTTTCACGGATGGACGGCGACGACGAGCGACTACGGGACATACTCGGTAGTCGCTGACGGGTGTCTTTCGAGGCAGGACACCAAAGCAGCCGTGTCGTCCGAAAATGGTTTGTCGATTGAATTATTAACTGTCGTATGAACCGTCGTCGTTCCGTGTCATTCGCCCGCGATGTCGTGGTTGCGACGGTGGTCGTCGTCGGACTGTACGGTCTGGCGTTCGTCGAGTTCCAGCCCGTGCAGATTCCGGGGTATCTCCTCATCGTGGGCTTCGATACCCTCGAAGCGGCGTCCGGCTCCGCAGGCTCGAATTTTGACGTGTTGTTTTATGCGTATCTGGTCGGACTGGGCGTGGCCGGCGGTGTCATCAGCCAGCTCCTCCGCTCGTTGACGGGCGACGAGGTCCCCGGCTGGCGACTGGGGGTGGCTGGCGCGCTGGTCGTGGCGGGACTGCTGGCGTTTTCGTTCGCGCTGCTGGTGCTCGTCGGCTCGTCGCAGTTGACGCCGGCCCTCATCGCCGGTGTGACCGGGCTGGTTTCGTTTGCGATTGCGGGGTGGCTCGCGGGAGCGCTCGGTCGAAACGGGAGTAGCACCCCAGCCAAATCAGAATTATAGTGAATAGTCTGGGTGGGTTTTCGACCGATAGATTGGTGTGCAGCGGCGGTAGTGGTGAGGACGGCTCGTTCGTCGTGCGAGCGGGGCAGCGAACGACGAGACCGAGCGTCAGCATCATGGACGAACTCACCGACCCCGAGACCCTGCGCGAGCGCGAGGATGTCGAGTTCAATGAAATGCCGCCCGAAGAGCATCAGAGTCATTTCGAGCTGTACGAATCCATCGCGGGAATGGCCATCGCGGGCGTCACCGACGCGGACGGTCGGCTCCTGCTCTTGGAGCACGAGGACGCACCGTATCCGACGATGCCCTACGGGCAGGTGGCCCCGACTGAGGGGTGGGTAGCGACCACGCGGGCGACAGTCACGGATTCGACCGGCGTTGCAGTCACCGTCGACGATGTGCGCCGAGTGCGTCACAACACTTACCGTTCCGGGGGAGGTGAAGAGACGACGGGCTACGATGTCGTCTTCGCCGCGTCGCCCGATGGGAATGGCGACATCCCAGCGGAGTCGGGGCAAGGCTGGATTCCAACGTGGCGCGACACCGCGACGCTCGACCTGCCGGGTGAGGAGGACAACGACGTGCTGAACGACATTCGGCTGTTCGTTGACTAGCACACGGGGCGACGAAATCGATTGCGGCGTGGCGTTCGGCTTCGCGACTCGAAATCCTTTTGGCCGCGACAGGAAGAGTATCGGCCAACATGGACATCGAAATCATCCGAGAGGAGGAAAACCCCATGCTCCATCGGACCGACGTGCGCTTCGAACTCACCCACGACGAGGCGACGCCGTCGCGCCTGTCGGTGCGTGACAGCCTCGCCGCGCGACTCAACAAGGACGCCGGCGAGGTCGTCGTCCACGAACTCGACACGAAGTTCGGGATGCGGAAGACCCTCGGCTATGCGAAGGTCTACGATTCCGCCGACGACGCCCGCGAGGTCGAACAGACCTACATGCTCGAACGCAACAAGATCGGCGTCGACGAGGAAGACGACGACGAGGCGAGCGCCGAGGCGGAGGAAGCCTGATGGCCCGCCACGAACTCTACGGCGAGGACGGGACCACCGACCGCGAGCAGTGCCCCCGCTGTGGCGACGCTTACCTCGCCGCTCACGACGACCGCGTGCATTGCGGGCGCTGTGGCTACACCGAGTGGAACTGAGGCGATGGACCGAGCCGAGGCGAGCTGCATCGTGAAAACGCGAGCGGCGACGACGGAGCCGTGAGCGAGGATATGCGCGTGCTCGGCATCGAGGGTACCGCGTGGGCGGCGAGCGCGGCGCTCTACGACACCGAGACCGGCGACGTGTCGATCATCTCTGATGCGTACCAGCCCGACAGCGGCGGCCTCCATCCGCGCGAGGCTGCCGAGCACATGCGCGAGGCCATTCCGGCGGTCGTCGAGGACGTTCTCGACGAGACCGAGTCGGTCGATGCGGTCGCGTTCTCCCGTGGGCCGGGGCTGGGTCCCTGCCTGCGCATCGCGGGCACGGCCGCCCGCGCGCTCGCGCTCTCGCTCGACGTGCCGCTCGTCGGGGTGAATCACATGCTCGCCCACGCCGAAATCGGCCGGCATCGCTCGGGCTTCGACTCGCCTGTGTGTCTGAACGCAAGCGGCGCGAACGCCCACGTGCTGGCCTTTCGGAACGGCCGCTATCGCGTGCTCGGCGAGACGATGGACACGGGCATCGGCAACGCGCTCGATAAGTTCACTCGTCACGTGGGCTGGTCCCATCCCGGCGGCCCGAAGATCGAACGCGCCGCCCGCGACGGCGAGTATATCGAACTGCCCTACGTCGTCACCGGGATGGACTTTTCGTTTTCGGGAATCACGAGCGCCGCCAAAGAAACTATCGACGATGGAAGACGGGTCGAAGACGTCTGTTTTTCCCTCCAAGAGACGACGTTCGCGATGCTCACCGAAGTGGCAGAACGCGCGCTCTCACTCACCTCCTCTACCGAACTCGTTTTGGGCGGTGGCGTCGGCCAGAACGCGCGCCTTCGGGCGATGCTCGGCGAGATGTGCGAGGCCCGCGGCGTCGATTTCTTCACCCCGGAAGACCGCTTCCTGCGCGACAATGCAGGGATGATCGCCGTACTCGGCGCGAAGATAGTTCGAGCAGGGGACACCATCGCAGTCGCCGACTCGCGGGTCGATGCGGGATTCCGGCCCGATCAGGTGCCCGTGACGTGGCACGAGAACGTCGAAACGCAGCGGAAGGAAAGTCCAGACGATGTAGTGCAGGGGGCCGAAGCGGTGGTCGAAATCGACGGCGAACGCGTGCGAAAGCGCCGCCTGCCGAAGTCGTACCGCCACCCGGCGCTCGACGAGCGACTGCGCCGCGAGCGCGTCGTCCTCGAAGCGCGCCTCACGAGCGACGCGCGCCGGCAGGGCGTGCCCACGCCGCTCGTCCGCGACGTCGATACGCAGGAAGCCCAGTTGACCGTCGAGTACGTCGGGGACGCAGACCTCCGCGCGGTGCTCGACTCGAAGGAGGGCGAAAACCGTGTGCGTGCGGTCGCCAACCATCTCGCGACGCTACACGGGGCGGGTATCGTCCACGGCGACCCGACGACGCGCAACGCCCGCGTGAGCAGCTCGGACGGCGACGACCGAACGTATCTCATCGACTTCGGTCTCGGCCACTACACCGACGACGTCGAGGACCACGCGATGGACCTGCACGTCTTCGAGCAGTCGCTTGCGGGCACGGCAGAAGACCCCGAATCGCTTTGCGAGAGCTTCGAGGCGGCGTACGCCGAGGCGGGTGACGACGACGTGCGAGAGCGCCTTCGGGCCATCGAGGGGCGGGGCCGCTACCAGTAAATCACTTAACGGGGGCGGTCGTAGTGGGTGACATGGCAGACGACAAGCCACCCTCCGGCGAGATATTCGGCGTCCCGTACAACTTCAACCGTCCGAGCCTCGGGCGGATGCTGTCGGCGTACTGGCAGCCCGGCGACGACATGCTGGTGAAGAAACCGTTCGGCGTCGGTTACACCCTCAACCTCGCCAACTGGCGGTCGTGGGTCGTCCTCGCGGTCGCGGCCGCGCTGCTCGCCCACGAGAACCGTAGCGAGAGCGAGACCTACGACGACGAGGAACCGGTCGAAGTCATCGTCGATTAATCCGACCACTGCGGGACCGACGGCTACTTCTCCCCGACTCGCCGAGAGCGGCCATGCTCCGGTACGTGACGACCAACGAGGGAAAGGTCCGCGAGGCCCGGGAGTACATCGAGTGCGAGCAGTTCGAGTACGACTACACCGAAATCCAGAGTTCGGACATCGGCACGGTCGCGGCCCACGGCGCGCGCGAGGCCTACCGGGAAGCGGGCGAACCCGTCCTCGTCGACGATGCCGGATTGTTCGTCGATGCATTGGAGGGGTTTCCCGGCCCGTACTCCTCGTACGTCGAGGACACCCTCGGCATCGAGCGCGTCCAGCGACTCGTCGCCGAGGAGGAAACCCGACGGGCGGCCTTCCGGTGTGTGCTCGCCTACTGCGACGGCGAGGACTTTGCGGCGAGTCCCGACCCGGTGGACAGAGAGAACCGCGCGCTCGCGGCCGCAGGCGACGAGGACGAGAGCGGAGCGGGCGTGCCAGTCAAACTCTTCGAGGGGACGGTCAGAGGGCGTATCGTGCCGCCGCGCGGCGAGGGCGGGTTCGGCTACGACCCGATCTTCGAACACGAGGGAACGACGATGGCCGAGATGGGTGTCGACGAGAAGAACGCCATCTCGCATCGGGGGCGCGCGCTGGCGAAGTTCGGGGAGTGGTATCATGAACGGAGTGAATGATGCCTCGTCGGGCGCTTCGCATCCGACGGTGGTTTGCCGAACGGTAGTGGCAAATCGGACGAGTCGCAGCGCGAGCGGAGCGAGTGAATCGAAGTTCGTCAGTAACATCGGACAGATCCGTCTGCACGACCGTTCGGTTTGATTGGGTTCGACCGGAAATCGGCGGTATGCACGTTCGTCCCGCAACCCACGAGGACCGCGCCGCGCCGGCGGACCTGCACACAGCTACCGTCGAGGCGTTCGGTCCCGACGGCTACGACGCCGAGCAAGTCGAAGAATGGGCCGGAGCCGACGAGCGCTCGCCGACGGACTACACGGTCGATGCCGCGGGCGAGCACTTCACCGTCGCCGTCCGCGATGGCGCGGTTGCGGGTTTCGGCCACCTCGTTCTCGATGCCGGCGAAGTCCACGCCGTCTACGTCCATCCCGACCACGCGCGCCACGGCGTCGGCAGCGCGCTGCTCGCCGAACTCGAAGGGTATGCCCGCGGTCGCGGACGCACCGAACTCGCCCTCCAGTCGTCGTTGAACGCCGTCGGATTCTACGAGCGGGCGGGCTACGAGCGGGTCGGGGAGGACGAAAGTCCGGGCGGGCTGGCGGTCGTCGAGATGGAAAAGGAGCTGTAGCTCACGCGCGCGGGTCGCGGTCCGGACCGGGATACGTGCCGCCGACGACCGTCGGATGAAGTGTTTCGGGGTCGAACAGTTTGCAGAACCCTGCGGGGTGTTTGACGCTCGTGGCGACGTGCTCGCGGATGCGGAGGCCGGTCTCCGCAGTCCGAAGTGACTCGTCGAACGAGAGCACGTGAGCAGCGTCGCCCGCTGCCGCCGATGCGAGCGCCGGGTGGTCGCCCGGCGGGTGTTCGACACGCACTCGAAGGTCGTCGGCGCGGTCGTGCCACGCCTCTGCGAGGTCGGGGTCGGCGAGGCGTGCGACAATGGCATAGGCGTCGGCGAGCAACGGGTCGCTCGCAACCAGTTCGACCCACGAGTGTGCGCGCACGACGTCGAGCGCCTCGCGTGCGTGACCGCCACACAGTAGGTCGGCGGCGAGCACGTCGGCGTCCGCAACAATGCGCGCGGGGTCGGGGTCATCCATCGCGGCGCTCCGCGAGCGCGTCCCGAACGTCAGCGAGGGTTGCGTCGTACTTCGCGGCGCGCTCGAACAGGCTCTCCCACGAGTCGGTCATGGGAGAACTCGGCCCCCCGTCGGCAAACGGCTTGCGCTCAACCGGTCGCACCGGGGGCGGAGTCGGCGGTCGGGGCAGTTCGCGGTCGGCGGGCGAGCCGCGAGCGCGGGAACGAGTAGGGATGGTCGCCGCCGGGATAGACGGCCTCGACCACCGGCTCGCCGGGGTCGTACGCACGGTTGGTCGGATGGGATGCCACGGTCGTCTCCAGCGCCTCGATGTCGACCTCGTCGGCGCGACGGTCCACACTGCGAACGACGACCAGCAGGTCGCCGGTCTCGCGGTCGCGGACGCGCTCGTCGGGGGCGAACGAACAGTGTTCACAGAGCGGTAGCCGGGTGGTTTCGGGCACGAACGCCTCGCGGCCGCAGACACAACAGTCGGCGGCGCGAAAGCCCGGCCGTGGGAGTCGTCCTTCGGTGATTTCGATGGCAACCCGGCGAAGGTGCTTGCAGCGCTCGCCGCGCATCGTGTGGTCGGGACAGGTACAGCGCTTTCCCGGGAGGTCAACCGTGTAGCTCCCGCCGCTCTCGCTTGCGACGGTGTAGCGACCGCTACCAATCACGCTGACGGCCATGCGTTCGCGCCACGCGCGGGCGGCCCGTGGGGTCATCGCATCCAAATCGGGGACGAGCGATTCCGCCTGTGACGCGGGTGTGTTTCTGGTGTGCGTCATGGATGTTCGGACGTTTCTCGTTGCTCTGCAACGGGCTTCGTCTTCAGTGGAAAGAGGGGTCGAAGCGACCTAAACCCATCGCCGGGCTTCGAAGCGCTTTTCTCGCGGCCGGCGAAGGTTCGGGTATGGAACGGGAGACGTTCGTCGAGGCCGCAGTTTCTATGGCGGCCGTCGCACTCTTTCTCGTCGCTATCGTGGCCGTCGGTCTCCTCTATCCGAACCTCACCGGCGCGGGACCGCTCGCGCTCATCGGCTCCATCGTCTTCTTCATCGTGGTGATGGGCGCGGCGGGCTACTGGCTCGCCGGGCAGTAACTCTGGCCATTTCGTTTGGAATCTATATTGCCTGCCCTCGTAGCTTCCGATAAGCAACGAACAGAACAACCAACCACGCCCAACCAAGGGCTGTCGAAAGGACGTACAACCAGAGCGGGCTTCCTCGATACCAGCCCGAAAGCAAAGCCGCCGTAGAGACGATAATCGCAACAACTGGAACCATCAAGAACCCTCTCCGTTCGGTTCGAGAAATGGAGGACATGGCTGATTTGTTTTCAGCAGCGAATCATGCTTTTTCACTCTCGGCGTCGCCCTCCTCGTCGCGCCAGTCGGTGAGGTCCTCGTCGGCGTCGTCGATGGCTTTCTCGTAGTACGCCATCGGGTGTGAAATCGTCTCACAGCGGTCGTCCATGTTCACACAGTCACCGTAGGACTGCATCGTCGCACACGACGGCGGCGAGTATTCGGTCGGACTGGTCTCGCCGCGGATGTGGTCGGTCTGGTAGCGGGTCATCTCCTCGCCGAAGCCGGGATTCACCATGTAGAGGTCGATGATCTCGTCGGTGCTCATCCCGATGGAGGCGAGAAAGGATGTGATGGCAAAGCGGGAGTGATGGGGCAGATGCTCGCCCTTCTGGACCGAATCGAGCAGCGCCTTCATGCAGGGAGGAAATCGTTCGGGAACGACGGTGTCGATGTCCCGCGTGAGGTCGAGGTCGGCGAGCGTCTCTCGGATTTCCTCGACAGTCCCTACGAGCGCACCGGCAATCGTGTCGGGAACGTCGAGCGGCAGGCCCTCCGCGACGCGTCGTTCGATTGCCTTCCGGAGGAGGTCGTCAAGGTCGGTGTTCGAAATCGATACCTCGCCGTTGGCGAGCGCGCGGTTGACCAGTCGCCATTCGTCGCCCCACATGTCCGCCGCGAGCGGGAGGTAGGTGCCGACGGCGACGCGATAGCCATCGCCATCGGCGTGGACGCTCCCGGCGAGGTCGAACTCCGCGAGGAGGTCCTCGCTCGTCAGTCGCTCGGTGCGGGCGCTCTTCAGCTCTCGACGACTTTCGGCGTCGGTGAGGCGCTCGTGGGCCGTCGCGGCCTCGGCACGGGCGTACTTTCGTGTGAGGACGTGCTCGTCGGCGAGCGAGACGAGCACGCGCGCGAGCGGATAGGAGAGGAGTTCGACGCGCGCGTCTCGGCTGGGGTTGCCGACGGTACCGTCGTCGAGGGCGCGTTCGACCCGTTCGGTCGCGCGCTCGCGCACCCGCTCGTCGTCGGCAAGCGATTGCAGGTCGAAGTTCGCCTCGCCGACGGCACGGCGCGCGTCGTCGAGGAACGGGTAGCGAGCGTGCTGGCGCTCCATTCGGGGTGCCTACTGGAGCCGATTCAATAAGCACGGTGGTCGATGCATATCGGAAGACACACCTATCGGATGGGAATAACGGCGAGCGTGCGAGTTGCGTCCCATGCGTGGCGATACGCCATCCCCGTGTTCGCCTTCGTACCGGTGGCGGCGCTGCTGTCGCCGGTAGCGGGTGTCGTGGCGTTCGTGGCGGGGCTACTCGCGCTCGTCTTCCATCGGGACCCCGAGCGCGAGATCCCTCGGGAGGGTGTCCTCGCACCGGCCGACGGTCGCGTGTCGGTCCTGCGCCGCGAGGGCGAGCGCCTGCGCGTCGGCATCTACATGGGCGTCACGGACGTTCACGTCAATCGCGCGCCGATGGCCGGCACAGTTGAAACGGTGACGCACTCGCCGGGGGCGAACCGGCCGGCGTTCTCGAAGGACTCGGACAGAAACGAGAAGGTCGAAATCGACTGTGGCGCGTTCTCGCTCGTCCAGATAGCGGGTGCGTTCGCCCGGCGCATCCATCCGGCTGTCGAGCCGGGCGAGCGGGTCGAGCGCGGCGAACGCATCGGTCACATCAGTTTCGGGAGCCGCGTGGACGTGCTCTTGCCGCCCGAACTCGACCGCGCGGACCTCGCCGTCGAGATGGGTGAAACCGTCCGTGCTGGCGAGACGGTGCTGGCCGGCGGTGTGGTGACCGTGGAGCCGGGCGACGGCGTGGCAGCCTCACGTCCTCGGAGAGGGAGTGAGCCGAAGCTCTGAAGGCCGCTGATGGGCCGACCACGAGACCACCGAACGAGAAAAAGTGGGGAACCGACAGGGTTTCACCGTCCGCGCTCCCCAATAAGATGTAATGAGTAAGGACGAGATCGAGGTCCGTGGAGCCGAAGAACACAACCTGAAGGACCTCGACGTCACCATCCCCCGCGAGGAGTTTACGGTCGTCACTGGACTGTCCGGCTCGGGGAAGTCCTCGCTGGCCTTCGAAACCGTCTATGCCGAGGGTCAGCGTCGGTATATCGAGAGCCTCTCGGCGTATGCCAGGAATTTCCTCGGCCAGATGGACAAACCGCAGGTCGAGACCGTCGAAGGACTCTCACCCGCCATCTCCATCGACCAGAAAAACGCCGCCAACAACCCCCGCTCTACCGTGGGAACGGTCACGGAACTCCACGATTACCTCCGGCTGCTCTATGCGCGCGTCGGCACGCCCCACTGTCCCGAATGCGGGCGGGAGGTCGGCGAGCAGTCCGCCCAGCAGATGGTGCGCCGGATCCTGGAACTGCCCGAGGGGACGAAGGCGAAGATCGCCGCACCCGTCGTTCGCGACCAGAAGGGAGCCTTCGAGGAACTGTTCGACGACCTCGTGAGCGAGGGGTACTCGCGGGTGGAGGTCGACGGCGGGACCTACGACCTCGCGACCGACCGCCCCGAACTCGACGAGAATTACGACCACACCGTCGACGTGGTGGTCGACCGCGTGAAGATAGCGGACGATGCCCGCTCGCGCATCACCGACAGCGTCGAGACCGCACTGGAGGAGGCAGACGGCGTGTTGAAGGTAATTCTCCCGGACCCACCAGCGACCGATATCGGCGGCGCAACCGCACGGACGACGGGCGATTTAGCCGGTGAGGACACCGACCGTGCGGTCATCGAGTTCTCGGAGGCACTCGCGTGCACCCACTGCGGCATCGACATCAGCGAAATCGAGACCCGGTCCTTTTCGTTCAACAGCCCACACGGAGCCTGCCCGGAGTGTGAGGGCATCGGCGAGACGAAGGAGGTCGACGAGGACCTCGTGGTGCAAGACCCCGGAAAGCCGCTGCGCGAGGTGTTCGAGCCGTGGAGCTACGGGCGGTCGTACTATCGGACCCGGCTCGATGCCATGGCCAACCACTTCGACGTCTCGCTCGATACACCCTTCGAAGAACTCGACGAGAGCGTGCAGGCGGCGTTTCTGTATGGAACGAACGAGCAGGTAGTCTTCGAGCGCCGGACGAAAAACGGCACCCGACGGAAAAAGAAGCGCTTCGAGGGCGTCATTCCCAATCTCGAACGCCGCCACGTCGAGACCGAGAGTCAGAGCACGCGCGAGCACATCGAGACGTTCATGGCCGTCACCACCTGCCCGGCCTGTGACGGCACCCGATTGAAACCCGAGAGCCGCGCCGTGCTCGTGGACGGAACGGCCATCACCGACGTGAATCGCATGTCCATCGGCGACGCGCGCGAGCACTTCGAGGGGATGGAAGCAGGGATGAGCGAGCGGAATCGAAAGATCGCCGCGGAGATCCTGAAGGAAATCCGCGCCCGGCTCGGGTTCATGTGCGAGGTCGGATTGGAGTATCTCACGCTCAATCGACAGGCCGCGACGCTTTCGGGGGGTGAGAGCCAGCGGATTCGCCTCGCCACGCAGATCGGTTCCGGGCTGGTGGGGGTGCTCTACGTGCTCGACGAACCCTCGATTGGCCTCCATCAGCGCGACAACGACAGACTCCTGAACACCCTCGAAGAGCTGCGCGACCTCGGCAATACTCTCTTAGTGGTCGAACACGACGAGGCGACGATGCGCCGCGCCGACGAGGTCATCGACATGGGACCGGGACCCGGCAAGCGCGGCGGCGAGGTGGTCGCACAGGGCACAGTTGACGAAATCGAGCGCACCGACGAGTCGCTCACCGGCGCGTATCTCAGCGGCCGGAAGGAAATCCCCGTGCCCGAGAAACGCCGGGCGGCCGAGGGTGAACTCACGATTCGCGGCGCGCGCCAGCACAACCTCGCGGACCTCGACGTGTCGATTCCGCTTGGCTGTTTCACGGCCATCACGGGCGTTTCGGGGTCGGGAAAGTCCACCCTGATGCACGACGTGCTCTACAAGGGACTGGTGCGCGAGATGAACGACAATCGGACTGTGGACCCCGGCGAGCACGACGACATCGAGTATGAAGGGGTCGAGACCGTGCGACTCATCGACCAGTCGCCCATCGGCCGGACGCCGCGCTCGAACCCCGCGACCTACACCGGCGTGTTCGATTACGTCCGCGAACTGTTCGCGGAGACCAAACTCGCCAAACAGCGCGGCTACGAGAAGGGTCGCTTCTCCTTCAACGTCAAGGGCGGGCGCTGTGAGGCCTGTGGCGGGCAGGGAACGGTGAAAATCGAGATGAACTTCCTCTCCGATGTGCATGTGCCCTGCGAGGAGTGTGGCGGGGCGCGCTACAACGACGAGACTCTCGACGTCACCTACAAGGGCGAGACCATCGCCGACGTGCTCGACATGAGTATCGAGGAGGCTTACGAGTTCTTCGAGGCCGACACCCGACTCAAGCGCCGCCTCCAGCTCCTCAGGGACGTGGGACTCGACTACATGCGGCTGGGCCAGCCATCGACCACCCTCTCGGGTGGCGAGGCTCAACGTGTGAAACTCGCCGAGGAGCTGGGCAAGAAACAGACCGGCGATACCCTGTACCTGCTCGACGAACCCACCACGGGACTGCACTCGGCGGACGAGCGCAAGCTCATTGCGGTGCTCCAGCGCCTCGTCGACAACGGCAACTCGGTGGTCGTGGTCGAGCACGAACTCGATTTGGTGAAAAACGCCGACCACGTCATCGACCTCGGTCCCGAAGGTGGCGAGCACGGTGGCGAGATCGTCGCGGCCGACACGCCCGAAGCGATAACTCGAATCGAGGAGTCACACACGGGTCGATACCTCCGCGACCTGCTGCCCGGCATCGAACTGGAGGGACCACGCACTGACCGACGCGTCGCCGCCGACGACGACTGATTCGGGGTGGTGCTGTGCGGTTTGGCTATCGGTCGAACAGCCGCCGCAGCCGCGACGTGATGGCGAGGTTGCGTTTGGCGAGGATGACCGTACTTTCGGCTTGCTCGCCGACGCGTTCGGGAATCGCGCCGAAGACGAGCCGCTGGAACAGCCCCTCGCGGGTCGCGCCAATGACCGTGAGGTCGTGGTTGGCCGACCGCTCGGTGATGGCGTCCACCACGTCGTCGTTTTCGACCACCGTCGCCTCGGCGTCGATTGCTGCGAACTCGGAGAGCGTGTCTTCGAGCACCGCCTCGGCGTCGGCACGGTCGTCCTCGGGCCCGACCACCCGGAGCAGTTCGACGTGCGCACCGGTCGCGCGGGCGATGGAGCGAGCGACTTCGCCGGCGAAGTCGGCGTGTGGCCCGCCGGCGGTCGGCAACAGGATGGATTCGACCGTTCGTGCGGCATCGGTGTCGATGCGCTCGACCAGCACGTCACAGTCGGCTTCGGTGACCACCGTATCGACGGTACTCCCGAGCACCACCTCCCGGCGGTGCGCCCGCCAGCCGCCCCACCCCATCAGCACGGCGTCGGCGTCGTACTGCTCGACGGTGTGGAGGACGGCGTCGTCGACGTGGTGGGCGATGCGGACCGTCCCGCTGACCGGCACGTCGGCCGCGTCGGCCGATTCGGCCGCGTCGTCCGTGTCGAGAGCAGCGCCGCTTCCGTCGGCGAGCGCCATCGCGCGGTCGAGTACCTCGCGTTTCTCGTCGACGTACTGGCGTCCCCGCGAGAGCGGCGTCTGCTCGGGCAGCGAGACCACCGACAGGACGAGTATCTCGCCGTCGTTGTCGCGTGCGATGTCGACCGCCGTCCGCATCAACTGCGCGACGTGGTCGGGGTTGGCAATCGGGACGACGAGACGATAATCACGCTCGTGGCCCGACGGGTTGCGTTCGGCGACGGCCGTCGGCGTCTGCCGTTCGATTTCCTCGGTCGAGGGCGAGCGTCCCCTCCACGCGAACCAGAAAATCACGCCGATGGCTTCGGCGAGCAGACCGAACACGATGCTCGACGGTTCGACGTTCACGAGCAGAACGAGATTGGCAACCACCGCGATTGCGGGCACCCACGGCACGGCCGGCACCTCGAAGGACCTATCGAGGTCGGGGAACTTCTGACGCGAGCGCACGACCGCGAGGTTGACCACGATGAGTCCGGTGAGCAACATGAAGTCCGCGAAGTGGGTGATGGCCTCGATGCCGAGGTGGAGTTCCGCTCCGAGAAGCGGCAGCGCGAACGGCAGCTGGAGAACCGCCGCGCTCTCCGGTCCGCCGCCGAATAGCACCGTGAAGGTGAAGATGAAAAGCAAAATCAATCCACCAGTCAGGAGCACCGACTGGTAGGGCGTGTTGAGCGAGGGGTGGAGGTCCTCGAATCGGTCGGGGAGATGGTTCCGGCGACTCATCGCCAGTTTGACCCGCGACCCCGCGAGAATCGTGGCGTTCGCCGCCGACAGCATCGAAAGCAGCGCGCCGACGATGATGATGTAAAACCCGACCGGGCCGAGGTAGTACTGAGCAACGTACGCCATCGCCACCTCGCCGTTGTTGGCGATGAACTGCTGTGGGGCGACCCCACCGAGGGCGGCGTTCGTCGTGAGGAACTGGAGGAATCCCTGATTGTTCACCGCGAAGACGATGACCAACACCACGAGCGCGTAGACCACCGTGACGAAGCCCATGCTGAAGAAAATCGCGCGCGGGATGGTCGTGCCCGGCTCCTCGATTTCCTCTGCGTTCGTGGCGATTGCCTCGAACCCGAAGAACGTGATGAACACGAGCGAACTCGTGACCGCGATGTCACGGAAATCGGCGAATCCCTGGGTGTTCTGGGCAATCGAGGTCGCAATCACGTCCGTGTTGAACGCTTGGAGACCGCCGTAGAGAAAGAGGGCGATGAGCGCGACTTTCAATCCTGTGATAACTATCTGGAACAGGCCCGTCTCCTCGGTGCCCTTGAGATTGATGCCGACGAGCAGCGCGAGCACCGCGACCGCGGACACCCAGTACGGGACTGCTTCGGGAACCGACAGGAGTGGGTAGATAAACCGGTAGAACCAGTCGGCGAAACTCGCCAGATAGAAGGCGGCGCTGGCGGGATAGCCGAGAATCATCGACCACCCCACGATATACGTCCAGTCGCGGTCGAAGGTGTTGGCGACGTAGGCGTACCCGCCGCCGCTTTCGGGATAGAGAGCCGCGAACTCCGCGTACGCAAAGGCAGTGAACGAGGCGACGAACGCGGCGACCAAGAACGAGCCGATGGCGAGCACACCGACGTTGCTCACCGCAAGCCCCGAGAGCACGAAGATGCCGGCCGCGATCATCGTGCCGACGCCGAGGGCGACCGCACCCACGAAGCCGATGTCACGGTCGAGTTCGGTCTCGACACCACCAGTATCCTCACTCATTGGGCGTAACCTTGCCTGTCGGAGTGAAAAGCGTTCACATCCGGACGCCGGCTCGCTGGACGCTTCGAGCACGCCATCATGCAAGGCGATTTCTTTTATCAATCGAGTTCACACGGCCGGTGAATGGTAGAACACACCCGGACGCTGGACTTCAAGGTCGCCTTCGCCATCGGTCTCGGGACGATGATCGCGGCGGGTATCTTCTCCCTTTCTGGCATCGCGGTCTATCGGATCGGCTCGACTGCGGTGATAGCGTTCATCCTCGCGGCAATCGTCGCGGGCATCACCGCCGCGACCTACTCGGAGTTCGCCTCGATTTACTCCGAGAACGGCGGCGGCTATCTGTTCACCTCACGAAGCCTCGAAGACCGCGACCGGCTGACCTACGCCGTCGGTGTGTCGCTGTTTTTGGGGTACTGCGGCACGACGGCCTATTATCTCGCGGTGATGGACGAGTGGTTCTTCAGATTCCTGATTCCCGAGGCGTTTCACGCGCTTCCGCGCGGGACGTTCGGCGTGCTCGTCGCGCTCGCGCTCGGCACGCTGAACGCACGCGGCACCGAGGAATCCGGAACCTTTCAGGTGCTCGTGACGAGCGCGAAGGTGGTCGTCCTGATTCTGTTCGTCGGCGGCATGTTCGCCAGCGTCGGCGTCGGACCGGCCATCGGCGAGTTCACCGGAAGTTTCCAGTTCGCTCCGGTCGAAACGGGTTCGGTGGCGGCGCTCGCGTTCATCACCTTCTTCGGGTTCTCGGCGATTGCGGCCTCCGCTGGCGAAATCATCGAGCCGAGAAAGACCGTCCCGCGGGCGATTGCCGCCTCCATCATTACCGTCACAGTCCTCTATACGTTCGTCATCATCGCGATGGTGAACATCACAAACGTCACGGGGCGGCTCGCGCGTTCACCCGACCAGATACTCCAACTGGGCGAGACCGCGATGGGGGCGGTCGCACAGGCGTTCATCCCGGTCGCGGTCGCCGGCGTTCCGGTGGGCACCTATCTCATCGTCGCGGGAGCCATCTTCTCGATGGTGTCGGCCTCGAACGCCTCCATCCTCGCGGCCTCGGGCATCGGCTCGCTGATGGGCCGACAGGGCCACGCGCCCCGGCGTCTCTCCCGGCTCCACCCGACACACGGAACGCCGTATCTGAGCACCGCGACGGCCACGGGTCTCATCGTCACGCTCATCGTGGCCTTCATCACGCTGCTCGGCGAGCACGGTCTCGCCGGGCCGATTTCGGTGGGATTCGAGGCGAGCCTCGCCGGTCTCACCCTGTCCATCGAGGAGTTCTCGCTTGGGCTGAGCGCGCTCAACGGCTTTGCCGTTTTGAACCTCCTGCTGCCGCTCGCGGTCGTCAACGGTGCTCTCATCTACTCGCGCCGGCGCTATCCCGACATCGAGCGGGGCTTTCGCGTGCCCGGCGTCCCTGTGGTGCCGATACTCGGCATCGTCGCCAACGTCGCACTCATCTACAACCTTCCACCTGTGGGCATCGCCGTCGGTCTCATCGTGTCGGTGATACTCGTTCTCGCGTATCTCGTCTGGGGCGGCGCACCCGACGTCGAGGACCTCTTCGAGCGCGTTACCGAGCCAACCACGGTAACGAGCGCGAACGGCGGCCACAGTGAGGGAGGCGAGTCCGACGAGCGCTTCCACATCCTCGTTCCGGTTGCCAGACCCGACCGTGCGCCGACACACGTCCGACTCGCGGCGACGCTCGGACGGTTCGTCGAGGGCGAGCCGTTCGTCCACGTCATCAACATCACCCGCATCCCCGAACAGACGCCGAAGGAGATCGTGACCGACGACGCCGAAAAGCGCGCCGAGCGCCTCACCGACACCCTCGCCGCGGCCGACATCGACGCCGACTACACCGTCGAGGGCCACATTTGTCGGGACATCGCCTTCGACATCCTCCAGACCGCCCGCGAAGTCGAAGCCGACCTCGTTCTCATGGGCTATCCCGAAGACCACGAGGAGGTCACCGAGCGGGTCGAGTACGAGGCTCCCTGTGACGTGCTGTTCGCGAACGGGTTCGAGGAGTCGGTGGACGTCTCGCGGGTGAACGTCGGCGCGGGCGGTGGTCCCCATCATCAGGCATTGCTCCCGCTCGTCCAGCGCATGGGCGAGGCCGGCTCGGAGCTACATGTCATCAGCGTCGAACCGGGCGAGGAGGGCGGCACGCCCGAAAGCCTCGACGACACGCTCGGGCCGCTATCGGACACCGATGTCGTACAGGTCCACAACGTCTCGGCCCCGAACGTCGCCGTGGGGCTGGTTTCGACGGCCACGGACAACGGCGGGGTACTCATCATCGGCGCGACCCGCACCCGTCGGCTCCAGCGCTGGGTGTTCGGCAGCACGCCCGACCGGGTCATCGACCTCGCCGCCGAGGCCGGCGTGCCGGTCATCGTCTATGCGGGCACCACGGGGCTGACCGACAGCCTCGGCGACCGGCTGTTCCCGCTCTATCGGTACTACCGCAAGCTCACCCGCCGTCGGTCTCGGGGGACGCCCGACGGCCGGTCGGGGTCAAGTACCCACTCCAATTCCTGAGGACTCACTCCTCGAATTCGGTGCGCTCGACGGGCGACAGCGCCCCGTCGTTGCGGGTGGCGCGGTAGTGTGCTCGGTAGCGTGCGAGCTTTCGATAGAGGAAATACCCGAAGAAGCCGTCGTAGAGCACGACGAATCCAAGGAGGGTGAGGTAGTTCGGGACGCCGAGCACGAGGGCCACAGTCGCCGGCACGAACGTGAGCGTGTTGTAGGTCGCGTGGATGAGCACCGCGATGAGCAATCCTTTGACGGCGATTGGGCCGGCACGGTCGCGGTTGAACTTCGCCAAGCCCAGATAGTAGCCCGCAAACGCCGAATAGATGACGTGGCCGGGACCGGCGATGGCCCGCGCGGGCGTGATGCCGCCGCCGGCACCCAACACGTTACCGATGACGGGATTGCTTACCGCATCAGTGATGTAGAGGGCGTTCTCGATGGTGGCGAAGCCAAGCCCCGCGACCGCGCCGTAGACAGCGCCGTCGATGACCGCGTCGAATCGCGGGCTTCGGTAGGCGTACATCCTGACTGCGAGCCATTTCACCGTCTCCTCGACCGGGCCGACGACGAGGTAGAAAAACCAGACCTGACCGACAATCGGGATGACTTGCAGGAAACTCCCGACGCCGTTGATGATCGCGGCAAAGCCCGCGAAGAGAACGCCGAGGGCGAACGTCACCGCGAGCAGCGAGAACGGTTCGGCGGTGGCGGTGTCGGTCCACCAGACGTAGGCGACGAGCGCCAGCGCCGGCAGGAGCGACAGCACCGTGAACGCGCTCACCACCGGGTCGAGGACGCGCGGCAGATTGCTGGTCGAGACGATTGCCGCGAGAATCACGACCGCGACGAGAACCACCAGCCACCGCACGGTCGTCCTCAAAACCCAGTACAGCCAGGCCGCCACCCGGTCGAGCGGCGTGCGCACTTCCCACGTCGTGACGTCGTAGCGGTCGCGGGACCCGTCCTCGCGCGATTGAATCGGGTCCTGACTGCGCGCCATACCCACCCCTCGACCGCCGGACCCTAACCGTTGTCCCCGCCCGGGATATATGTGGTTATACACCATTGCCTGTCTTAGGAAGGGATTTATATCCATCCCCGAGAGTGGGCCGGTATGGCACAGAGCACGGCCCGCGGACTGCTGTACACGACACCGCCGAGCGAGGACGAGGAACGAACCGAAAACGAACCGACCAGGGACCGGACGGCCACGGCGCAATCGGGCGAGGCGAACCGCGGTCGAGCCGCGGCGGACGACTGACCTCCGCGGCTACGCGGTCTCCATTTCGACGTAGCGCACACGCACCGGAACGTCGTTCGGCGCGTCGAGGGGGTCCGGAAGCGGGAGGTCGGCAAGCGCCTCGTTGACACGGCGTTCGAGCGGCGGCGCGAGGCTCGTGGTGGTGCCGTCGGCCGGTCGTCCGGCGACGACAGTGACCCGGGTCGGCTGGCGCGGCGGCACGGGGTCGTCGTAGCGAAAACGCACGTCGAGCAGCGTGAGTTGGTCGTATCTGGGTTGGTCGAGCAATTTCTCGACGTCGCTGCGAACCTCCTGTTCGAACGACGCCGTCCGGTAGGAGTCGTAGGTGACGACGCCGAGAAACGCCGACAGCACGAGGATGGCCGCGACGAGCGCGACGACGCGCTTTTCGGTCGCCAGCCGGGCGTCGTCCTCGCGAAACCAGTGGTCGGGCCGATAGCCCATATACCAGAGGACGATCAGCGCCGTGAGATTGATGGAGAGCGTGTTCACCAAGACGAGCACCGAGGCGCTGAGCACCGCGGCCGGCCGTCCCCACGCGATGGCGATGCCGATGACGCCCAGCGGCGGGACGAGCGCGGCGGCGATCATCACGCCCACGAGCGCCGCCGAGACGCCCGTTGCGAGGCTTACCCCGCCGGCGACACCAGCTCCGAGCGCGACGACCAAGGCAAGGAAGTCGGGTGCGAGGCGGATGTTGATCTGTTCTATCATGAATACGTCGGTGCCCGGCGGTACCGTGTTCGTCGCCCGCATGAGGGCAGCGAACAGCGTCGCGGCGACGACCGCGACCGCGAGACCGAGCGCCTGTAGCTTCATCCCGCGGCGGAACATCGACTGGTCGTCGACGACCGTTCCCACGGAGGTGGCCATCGCCGGCCCGATGAGCGGCGCGATGACCATCGACCCCACGACGACGGCCGCATCGTCCAACAGCAGGCCGGCAGTGGCGACGACCGCGCTCACGACCGTCATGACGAGATACGGCCAGAAATCCGGCGCGAGTTCGGCGGCGCGGGCGTGAATCTCCTCACGGGCGATGCGCTTGTCGGTCTCCTCGTCCGCCTCGTAGCGGTCTTCGAGCTGCTCGAAGCGCCGCGAGACGACGGTTTCGGCGTCGACGACGACCGTATAAGCGTCCTCGTCGATGCCGGTTTCCCGAAGCCGGTCGAGCACCGGCTCGACGGCGCTCGTCGGCAGCGGAAAGGAGACGACGCCCGTGAACTCCCGGCCGCTCGTCTCCTCGGTCAGCACGTAGTCGATACCCTCCTCGTCGAGTTCCGAGAGCACCGTCTCGCGCTTGCCCGCCGGGATGGTCACCTGAACGAGTCGCACATCCGAGGGTCTCGGGCGGCGGTCAAATACCCCGTGGTCGGCTCCCGGACGGCGAGCATAAACCCGCGCGCCCGATACGTCAATCATGTTCGAAGGACGCCCCGACCGAGACGCGGAAGTCGTCTTCTGTGGCCGCTCGAACGTCGGAAAGTCGACGCTCCTCAAAGAACTCACGGGCCACGACTTTCAAACGGGCAAGAAGCCGGGCGTGACGCGCTCGCCGGGCCACTACGACTGGGTGGCCGAGGACTTCGTCCTCACCGACCTGCCGGGATTCGGCTTCATGTCCGGCGTCGAGGAGGAGCGCCGCGAGCAGATCAAGACCGATGTCATTCGATACATCGAAACGAACAACGCAAAAATCCTCGTCGGCGTGCTCGTCGTCGACGCCAACAGCGCGGTCGACATCATCGACCGCCACACGGAGCGCGGCGAAATCCCCCACGACGTCGAACTGTTCGGCTTCCTCGCCGACGTCGACATCCCCACTGTGGTCGCGGTCAACAAGATGGACAAAGTCGACGACCGGGACGAACGGCTCGACGCGCTCTGCGAACGCCTCGGCCTGCCCTCACCGTGGCAGCAATGGCAGGACACCATCGCCCCGGTGAGCGCAAAGCGCGGCTCAATCGGCCCGCTGACCGACGCCGTTCGCACCCACCTCCACGAGCAAAACCGCGACGACCTGTTCAAGTTCTTCTAAACCCACTTTTTTACAAGGGGTCCTCGCGCTCGCTTCGCTCGCGCTTGAACCCCTTCCAAAAACCTGGACTAAAAACTCCTGCTCGCAAACCGCGCGAGCAGTGAACCGCGCTCGTTCCACTCGCGCGGACACCGGTCACCAACGCACCGCAACCGCACAGCACCGCCGAACCCTCAGCCGCTCGTTCCACTCGCGGCTTCGCCCTCCATCCACCAGGAACCGACTGCACCGCCGCACCACCGCCGCCACCGCAGCCGCTATTCGTCGGCAAACAGTTCGTCGACGGCCGATTCGGCCGCCAGCACGGCTTCGTCGGCAACGATTTCCGGGTCGGGGTCGTCCGGCGCGTTCAGATACACGTCGAGGTCGAGCACGCCCTCTTCGAAACTCACCGTGACGTCGAGGTCCTCGACGGCTGATTGCTTGTACCGCGAGAAAACGAGACCTTCGGCTGCTTCGCTTGCCGTTTCGACCACTTCCTCGTCGGTCGGCATCTACCCGCCGGCGCTCGGGCCACCCGGACCCATGCCGCCCGGCCCGCCAGCGCCACCGGGACCGCCGCCGCTCAGCATCTCCTGGAGTTCGCTCTGTAGCTCCTCGAACTGCTCTTGCACACGGTTTTCCTGCTTTTCGAGCGTCTCGACGCGCACTTCGAGGCTGGAGACCTTCTCCTCCAAGTCCTCCTCGGCCTCCTCGTAGTTCGTCTCGATGAGGAGTTCGCCGACCTCGCGGTACATCGTCGTCCCCTCGTCGAGTTCGTCGAGTT
This sequence comes from Halococcus sp. AFM35, assembly GCF_051195015.1. NCBI lineage: Archaea > Methanobacteriati > Methanobacteriota > Halobacteria > Halobacteriales > Halococcaceae > Halococcus > Halococcus sp. AFM35. The sequence goes on along the minus strand of NZ_JBNTJU010000005.1, from coordinate 70,284 downwards.
CGTCGAGGGCGGTCTGTGAGTCGGTGAGCTGGCTTTCGGCCTGCTGTTTCTGGGCAGCGACCTGCTGGGCGCTGTCCTGAAGGTCCTGTAGCTCCTCGATTTTCTCTTGGGCTTCCGGCGGAAGGTTTCCCTGCATATCCGCTCTCTGGATGGCCGGAGGGAAAAGTCCATGCTTTCGGTCACAGCCGGCGGACGCCCGCCCGACAGCACTTGCCGAACCGCACGGAGACGGCCCGTCGACACGGTCTCGCCGCCGGTGATCTATCTCTCCCGGAGCCTGACCTCGTCGTCGGTCACGCTGTCGACGTCCTCGCTTCGCAGTTCGTAGGTGTCGTCCGAATCGTCCCACCCGAGTGCGGATTTGAGTTTCTCCGTCAGACTCGATGTGTCCTCGATCTCGACCTGCCCCCGTCCATCCCGAACGTCGGAAATCTTCCCGATATGGGTCCCGTACGGGTTGTGGACCGGCTTGCCCCTGTCCTCGTCGGTGAACTCTCGTGCCATCGCGTGTCACTACCGGGCGGACGGCTTTCGACCTTCAGCCTTCATCTGCAAGCGCCGGATGGCCAGCACTCTCCACCGAGAGCATGGAGTGGGCGCTTTTCGGACCTGCCCCTCGGGAAGATCGGGCGAACGGGACCAACCAGCATGCAGAACACACGAATCGGCTGGTCGCCAGCGTAGCTTTCCACCCGCGAATACGGGCCGTTACTCGTCGGCTGCGTCCGTTTCGGCGGTCAGCGACCGCTCGGCCACGCCGGCCAGCGAGAGCCACGTGTTCTGGCCCGCCCGGAGCGCAACGAGGTCGGTCGCCTCGATATCGAGTTCGACCACGCCCCCCGTGCGGGACAGCGCCGCCACGGTGCGGTCGCCCTCGATATCGCCGACCTCCGGCCGGAGGCTCCGCTCGACGGCAGCTGCGGCGCTTTCGGTGTCGTACTCCAACGAAAACGAACTCTCGTGGCGCACTACTCGACGGTTATTTCCTTGACGTCGCGGCTGCGCTCTTTGAGCAGCACGCGGTGGCCACAGTACGGACAGCGCACGCCACCATACTCGTCGAGTTCGACGTCGCGCTTACACCGCGAGCACTTGTAGCTCACTGTTCGTCGCCGTCCTCCGCGAGCGCCGCCCGAATCGAGCGCTCGACGGTGCGCCCGCCGGGCGTGTCGGGCCGGTAGGCACCGCCGGCGAAGGCGTACCCACAGTTCCCACACTCCCAGATGCCCGTGTCCGTCCGGTCGACGGCCGGCTCGTCGCACTCGGGGCAGGCGTGGTCGTCGTGCATGTCGTCTTCGATCTCGGCGACGCGTCGGCGCGCGACGCGACCGTAGCGTGCGCCGAAGCGCCCGGCGCTGCCGACCTCTTGGTTAGCCATAGTAGGCCCGCTATGCAAGCGGGCGAGTAAAACCCTTCGTGTTACTCTCGGAAGCCGTCCTCGGCGAGCGCACGGTTCAGGTCCTCGCGGACGCGCTCGCCCTGCGGGCGGTCGGCGGCGGTCGTCACGACCCGCACCTCCTGAACGCTCGACCCATCGCGCACCAGCAGTCTGACGTTCCCCCGTCCATCGGCGCGGGTCGCCTTCGCCCGGACACCGGTTCTGGAACCGCGCCCGCCGGACTCGATGGGTCCCGGAATCACCTTCTTCACGTGGGGGTGGTCGGTTGCAATCGCCACGACCGCTTTCCCTGTGCGCCCGCCCACGAGCGTCGAGTGGCTTCCGCCGAGTTTCTCGCGTGGTGGCGTCTCGACGACCGCGAGCGGCGACTCCTCGCTCCGTTCGAGCACCGTCTCGACGGCGTTTTCGCCCGGATTCGCCACCCGCCGGAGGTCGTAATGGAGCTGTGTGCGAAGCGTCCCGAGCACGCTCCGCTCGCCGGTCGCGTACACCTCCTCCGGTCGTTTGCGACGGACCTCGTCGGCGATGCGCCCAGCGAAGTTCCGACGCTCGCGCTGTTCGTTTTCGCCCTCCTCGGGGACTGTGGTCACCGTCCACGTGCCGACGCGCTCGCCGTCGAACAGTCCTGTGACGCTCGCGCGCTCGCGGTCCACCTCGCAGACCACGGTGTCGACGTTCGGGCTGCGACAGACGAGACAGAAATCGCCGGCCCGGTCGAGGCGCGACCCACACCGCCGACACTCCATGCCGAGATTCGAACGCGCCGGCGGGATAAGCCGGTCGATTCCCCGCTGTCACGACTCCATCGACGGACGACCGAACGCGCCATCAGCGCATCGCGGTCGGCTCGCGCTTCAGGTATTCTCGGAGCAGCACGGTCGCATACGAGCCTTTCGGCAGCCGGAAGGCGAACGTGAGCGGGTTATACTCGATTGAGAGATCAGTGCGGAGCAGTATCGCCCGCCGAGTGCCCGTCGAGTGGAACGCACCGGGCAGGTCGAAATCCGATGGTTCGATGTCTTCCTCGGCCAGTATCGCGCGCTCGATGTCGCCCGGTTCGCCCGTCCCCAATTCGGTTTCAGCGCCCACCAGCGGCGCGGTGACGAACGCTCGTCTCCGTTGGGTGTGGCGATTCACCGTTGCCACCCGGCCCCCGGTGACGCGCTGGCTCCTGTCGGGGTCGGGCAAAGCGAATCCATTCGGGGCCTCGCTGTCGGCGAAACAGACCACATCGCCCGCGACTGCCCGGTCGAACGGCAGTCTCCGGTCGAGGCGCGCCGACAGCATGCGATTGAACAGATATGACTGGGCGGCGTTGATGAACAGTCGCTGGAGATTCGATGGCACGGTTTCAAGCGCCGCGCGGAAGTCCGCCGAACGCTCGCCGCCGTTTTCGACCAGTCGGTGGAGCATCGAGCGCTCGAAGCCCAACTGCCGCGGGTAGCGTTCGAGCGCCGCCGCCCAGTCCGCCGTGCCCGCCGCCGCAGCCTCGCTATCGACGAACGCGCGCGCCTCGCGGGTGGCGTCGGGTTCGGATTCGTGTGGGCATCCGACGTACGCCAGTACGGCCGCCCGCCAGTCACCGCGGACGATTTCGAGGCCGACCTCGTGAGTCACCGGACGATAGGAACCGAAACGCTGCTGGCCGAAGTAGTTCGGCACGCCCACTTCGCCGCCGTCGCTCGCGTCCCCGTCCCCACTGCCACCGAACGTCCGGAGCGATTCCGTTATCCGCTCGACTGGTCCGGTGTCGGCCTCGCGGACGACGATTTCGAAGGCGTTGCCCCCGAGGTCGCCGAAACCCAGCCCGCGGCCGGCGCGTCCGACGGGTTCGAGTGTCGCGTTCCGCAGGTCGGTGTCGTCGAGGACATCGCTCTCGGCGCGTACCGAGAACAGTTGGGTACTGACGGCGCGCTTGTCCTTCGTTCCCGCCCAGTCGATACGTTCGCGGCTCATTCCCAGCCTGTCCGACAGCGCACTCACGAAGTCGTTGGTGTCCCAGTTTTCGAGCGTTACCCGGAAGACGAGGTGGGGGTAGGCATCCGTGTCGGCCGACAGCGGTTCGAATCCTCCCGTTTCGAGTTCGCGCACCCGGAAGTCAGCCGGCCGAGAACGGAGTCGTCCACCGGTTCCGTCGCTGTCGCTGATGTAGTAATCGATGCCGACCGCCCGTTCGTTCGGCTGCGCCTCACGCATTAGTGACCCTCGTCCGTCAAGCGCTCGCTTTCGGGACTGCTCACAGCGCCGCCGCGACCTCGTCCAACACGTCCGTATCGACGAACGCCACGACGTGGTCGCCGACTTGGACGACGGTCCCGCCGCGCGGCGTCGTCAGCGAGCCATCGCGGACGATTGCGCCGACGACGAACCCCTCCGGCAGGTCGTGTGCCACGTCAACCAGGGCCTCGCCGGCGAGGACGCTCTCGCTCTGTACGGTGATTTCGAGCACTTCGGCGCTGTCGCGTTCGAGCGTCGCGGCCTCGTCGGCGTAGTCCTGCGTCGCGCGCGTCGTCTCGTCGGCGACGACCGCCCGTGGCTCGACGGTCACGTCGACGCCGGCAGCCTCGAACAGGTCGACGTACGCCGATTCGTCCACGATGGCGGCGGTGTGTGCGACACCGATGTCCTTCGCGAGCAGCGCCAGCACGTAGTTCGTCTCGTCGTCGAGTGTGCCGACCAGCAAGTCTGCCTCGTCGATATCCGTCTCGGTGAGAAAGCCAGCAGTGGTCACGTCGCCCTCGATGACGGTCGTGCTCTCCAGTTCCTCGTCGAGCGCGTCGGCGCGCTCGGGGTCGTGTTCGACGAGTCTGGGTGCGTAACCACGCTCTTCGAGGATGGCGGCGATGTGCGTGCCGACCGTGCCGCCGCCGACGACCACCACGTCGTCGTCCGGGTCGAGTGTGGACCCGGGCGCGAGCCGTCGGGCAAAGCGCCTGACGCTGGACGGACTGCCGATGACGACCACTCTGTCCTCGGCTTCGAAGACCGTCTCGCCGCTCGGAACGTGTACCTCGCCGTTTCGTATCACGCCAGCGAACGTCAGCGACGGGAACTCGTCGGCCGCGGCAACGCTCTCGCCGACGAGGTCGGCGTCGCTACCGAGTTCGAACTCCGCCATCTCGACCCCGCCGTCGGCGAACGTGCTGACCGCGAGCGCGCCGGGCAGCGCGACGGTCCGAACGAGCGCCGCGGCGGTCAGCCTATCGACCGAGAGCATGAGGTCGATGCCGAGCGCGTCGTCGAAGGTCTGCCACGTCTCGTAGAGGTCGGCCGACTTCGCCCGCGCGATGGTGTAGGCATCGGTACTGTTTCTGACCGCGCCACAGACCATGACGTTGACCGCGTCGTCGTCCGTGCTGGCGATGACGACCCCGGCCTCGTGGATGCCCGCCGCCTCCAGCGTGTCGAGCGAGCGCCCATCGCCCTCGATGGCGGTCACCCCCAGTCTGGATTCGAGTTCGGCGATTCGCTCGCCGTCCGTGTCCACGACCGCGATGTCGTGGCTCTCGGCGAGGTCCTCGGCGATGTACGTGCCGACGTCGCCCGCGCCGACGATGACTACCCGCATCGGCGAATCCTCCTCATGACCGGCGTTCCGACGGGTGTCAGTAAGTGCGTTGTGGTCGCCCGAAAATCGTGTTTCGGTGGAAATTCTGGACGGAACCCGAACCGGAGGCGGTGGCGCGCGGTGAATCCGGCCGCAGGCCGGAGAGCGCGCGAGGGATGAGCGAACGACCAGAGGGAGTGAGTGAATCGGCTGGGGAGGTATGTGGGTGGTGCGGGGCAGCCAGCGGAGGGGCGAGTTATCGTACCGCGAGCGAATGAAGTGAGTGAGCGGCTCTTTTTAGTCCAGGTTTTGCGAGTAGCGAGGGACCGGAGGTCCCTCGTACCATGCGAGCGGGCCACGCGCGGCGCGTCGCGCCGCGAGTTCGAGGCGGTTGCCGCCTCGCACGGCCCGCGAGCAGAGAGTGGTGGCCGACCACAGGGAGGCCACCCGACGAGTAAAAAAGTGGTCTAGAATAGTGGGAGGTCGCCGGTGACGCGGTCGATGCTCTCGTCGGGACCGGGACCGACCGCGAGCGCCGTCACCGTGCCGGGGTCGAGCTGTGTGTGACCCGCATCACGGACGATGGCATGGGGGAGACCTTCGCGCTCGGCGCGGTCGGCGAGCGAAAAGAGCGTGCTCTCGGCGTCGCCTTTGAGGACGACTTTCTTCTGGCCCGACCCCTTCCACTCGGTTCGCGTGCGCGAACCGGTGTCCTCGTAGGCCGACAGCGAGGCGTGGGCGACCTGTGCGGCGAGTTTGCCCCGCCCCATCCCGATGTCGGTGCGCGCGACGATGGCCTGTTTCATGCCCGAGTGCGGTCTGGCGTGGATAAATGGTTGGCTACTCCGCTGGCCCGCGAGTCACGGGTTGGCCTACTCGCTTTCCAACCCGAACTCCTCGGCGAGCTGTTCGACCATTCGCTCTTGAGAGATGTTTCCCTTCACGTCCGTCTCCGCAGCCAGCGACTGCAACTCTCGATACGAGAGTTCCTCCAGCTCCTCGCGACTCTCCGGCGTTCCGTCCGGTTCAGCGTCCTCGTCCGTCGATTCGTCGTCTTCCTCGCCGGTGGCTTCGTTGGACGACTCCGCCGTCGTGTCGAGTCCCGTGGCGAGTTTGCGACCGAGCACCGCACCCATCTCGCGCCCGGCGGCCGCGCCGAACGCGCCGAGCACCGATTCGAGCTGTACCCGCCTGAGCAGGTCCCGCAGGTCGACCTGCTGGAGCAGTTCCTCGACGTCGACCTCTTCGAGTAGCTCCGTCGTATCGATGCCTCCGGACGTGGATTCCTCACTCATGATTGCTGTGTTCGCCGAGTGTCGGGTTTGCTGTGACTGCTCTCCCTCGCCGTCCGTGTCGCGGGTCTCGTGCGTTCGCTCACGGTGTTAGCTCCCCGACGGTTCGTCGCCGTCGGAATCGTTGCCGAGCGCCCCGGTAATCATCTCGCCGAGCCGCCGACCCAGAATCTCACCGAGCTGCTGACCCGCCGTGCTCGGCGACGACTCGTCCGCTTCCTCTCCCTCGGCCACCTCTTCGGCGTCCGGTCCGCCCGACAGTTCGTCCAGTACGCTCGTGGTCGCCTGCGTGAGTCGGTCCGCATCCGGCATCGCGCTCGAAATCCGGTTTCCGACACCGGTCGACTGGCCTTCCCCGGATTCTCCCTCCTCGTCGGACCCGTCATCTTCTTCGGTGCCTTCCCTGTCGCGAAGCCATCTCACTGGTGCCGTCAGTATTTCCCAGACGCGGCCTGCGGCGCTCCGTAACGCGTGTATCGGGGAGGTCAGTACGCTCCAGATACCGCTTGCGAGACGCCTCAGTGCACTGAGCGGTGACGTCACCACGTTCCAGACGCGGCGTGCCGCGCCACCCAGCCAGTCAATCGGTGCGCCAAGCGTGTTTCCGAGGTTGCCCGCGGCGTTTCGCAGCCAGTCGAGCGGTTTCGTGATGACGTCCCACGCGCGACTCGCCAGACTCCGTAGCGAACTGAGCGGCGACGTCAGCCAACCCAGTAGCTTCGAGACGGAGTTGAGCAACCGATTGAGTATCGCCGACAGCGGGCCGCCGCTGAGCAGGCCCGCGACCGCGGACAGGAGATTGCCGAGCAGTTTGCCACCGCCGGGAATCGCTCGAATATCCAGCACGACCTCGTGTAGGTCGACCTCCAAGCCGAGCAGGTCCAAAAACAGCCCTTCGAGGTCGAGATAGAGGACTGTGGTCCCGCGGTCGGTCCCGTGGCTCGCGGATTCGTCATCCGAGACCTCGCCCTCGGCCTCCTTCGGCCCGCGGCGTCCTTCCTCCTCGTCGGCGTCTTCCTCGCTGTCTTCGACATCGACGGTCAACGTGACGTCCTCGTCCGCGCCGTCGATGTCGACCGTTCGTTCGAGCTGCTCGCCCTCGATTTCGGCTTCGACGGTGTAGGTGGCGTCTTCCAACGCGAAGGTGGCTTCGCCGCTCGAATCGGTCCCCTGCCGCTCGGGGTCATCGAGCAACCCCTCGACGATACCCATGTCGTTGCTTTCTACTGTGAGGTCCGCCTGTGGGAGCGGGTCGCCATCGCTGCTCTCGACGGCGACCGTCAGTTCGTACTCCTCGGGTTCGTCGACCGCCTCGTCGGTGACGAGGGTGAGTGTGCGTTCTTCGTCCGCACCATCGACAGCGACCTGCTCTTCGGCGCGGTCGCCGTCGGCGTCGGCTTCGACGATGTAATCGCCGTCTTCGAGGCGGAACGTGACCTCGCCGTCGCTCCCCGTTTCCTGCTCCTCTGGCCCTTCGAGCCGACCGCCCTCCATGTCCTCAGCCGTCACGGTGGCGCTCTGGACGTAGCTCCCGTCCTCGTTCTCGACGGTTATCGCCAACTCGTGTGTGCCGTTCTCCCCGCTCTCCATTTCCTCATCGGATTCGTCCTCCTCTTCGGACTCCTCGCTTTCGTCCCGGTCGTTCGGCTCCTCCGACGACTCGTCTTGCTCCGAGTCCGGTGCTTCCCCGCTTTCGTCGTCGCCCTCCTCGCTTTCGCCACCATCCGCGAGTATCGCGCGCGTCTGTGGCTTCTCGGAGAGCGTTCCGTCGTCTCCCCTGTCGGAATTCATGGATGGCACTCTGCTCACCCCTCGGTTAAATAGCTACACCTTGCACATCCCGACCGTGATGGCCACGAGGCCGTCGCTGTGGACGGCTGGAGTCAATGAGCGACGCTGGCGGCGCGGTTCCAGCGGAACCTACTGGTCGCTCCGCTCTTCGAGTTCGTCGCTGATTTCCTCGGCCGTCGATTGGAGTTCCTCGTCCGACATCTCGTCGACGTCCGGCGTCTCGCCGTTTGCATCGTCGCTCGCCGTCTCTTCGGATGCATCGTCGCCATCGCTGCCGCTTTCGGTCATTCGCTGGACCTGCTCGTCGAGTTTCTGCCCGAGAAGCTCGCCGAGCAGCCGACCGACCTGTTCGCCGAGTTCGCGCCCGACGGCCTCGAAGCCGCCGTCGCCACCGCCGAGGCTGTCGAGCAGTCCATCGCTGACCCCGCTCTGGAGGCTCTCGACGAACTCCGACGAATCGCTGCCGGACTGGTCGTCCGTTCCGTTCCCGGTCGTGTCCGATTCCGAGGTGCTCATCCGTTGCCTGTTGCGGGCTTCGGTACTTATAGATACGGCCGGCAAGCGCACGGCGGTATCGAGCCGAAAACCGTTCGGACGAGTTATCGAGACACGGCCCTCAGTTCTCGGCGTTCGAGTCGCCGTCGAGCGCACGCTGGCGCTGTACCCGGTCCCACTCCTCGAAGATGCCGTACTCGGTCATCGTCGCCATGCCGGCCAGCGCCGCCCGGAGTTTCAGCCCCACCAAGGGGATGTCGGCGACCGAGATGATGGCGTCGGCCTCGATGACCGCCCCATCGCGCAGGATGACGTCGATGAGGTCGACGATGACGTCCTCATCCGCCCGCTTCGGCTCCATCCCCACCCCCGATTTCGGGGACGAACGAGTACGGCGGCCACGGGCCCGTGAACCGCACCTCGACACCCGATTCGGCGGCCACCTCGTCGAGCATAGCTCCCATCTCGTCCTCGCGGTCTTCGGCCGCGAGCACCGTGAACCTCGCCTGCGTTTCCATGCCGTCATCGGCCTCGGACTCGTCGTCGAGCGTCGTGCGTTCGCCGAGTTCGTTCACCTCGCGTGCGAACTCGTCGAGTCGGTCGCCAAGCGCCGCCGCGCGCTCGTTGTGGCGCTCGCGGCGCAGTTCGCGGAGTCGCTGGTCGTACTGTTTTTCGAGCATGAACGCCGTGCCCGACCCAGCCTCCTCGATGTCGGCGTCGAGTTCGGCGAGCCGGTCGTCGCTCGATTCGAGGTCCTCGTCCAGTGCGTCCCCGTCGCGTCGGAGTTCGACGCGATACTCCCAGTGGCCAGCGAGGGTATCGAGGTACTCGGCGAGCGTTTCGCACTCCTCGTCGACCCACTCGCGCACGCGGTCGTCGGCACCCGTGAGAACGGTGTCGAACTGGAAGGGAATCGGCGTGCCGAAGCGCTCGCCTGCCGCGTCGACGACGCCCTGGTGCTGGAGCACCCACTTCCGGAGTTCGTCCATGTCGGCGGTGTCGTACAGCGACCCGCAATCGTGCACCACGACGGCGATGTCTCCGACCGCGAGCAGCCTGACGGGTTCGTCGTCGACGCCCGTTGCCTCGAAATCGGATTCATCGCCAACGGCGACCGCACAGTAGAGATATCGCCCCTCCTCGAAGTCGGTTTCAGCCATTAGTCGATCACTCCCTGGTCATGCTGGGGTTCGTCGGCGCGCTCGACGAGGTCGCGCACCAATCCGTCGAGTTCGCCCCGCAGGTCGCCGACCGGTTCCTCGATGCCCTCATCCTCCTTGATGCCCTCGATTTCCTCTTCGAGCGCGGCCAACTGCGAGCCGAGGCGCTCGATTTCCTCGTCGGTGAGTTCGCCCGACTCCATCCGCCTGATGGCCTCCCGTTCCATCGCATCGACCAGTAGCTCCACGACCGTGACGACCAGCGTCATCAGCCCGTCGCGCGCCTCGTCGCCGTCGACGTCAATCGTCGTCATCGCTCCCCTCCGACGGTCGCTCGTCGTCGGCTTCGTCACCACCGACGCCTGTCGGACGGGCGCGGATTCCCGGTTCGGAATCGTCCTCGTCGTCGGATTCGCCGACCGCCTCGCCAGCCTCGACGATAGCCGACTGGACGGTGTCCTCCTCGTCGGGGAGTGCCGAGCGCCCGGAGGCCTCCTCGACGCGGCGCATATCGGTGCCATCGGGAAATTCGAGTCCGTATTCGGCGGCGGTCTCGAAGGAGGCGATGGCCGCCCGGAGCTGCACACCGAGGAGTTCGGTGTCGCCAATCGAGACCACGATGTCGGCGTTGATGACGACGCCCTTGTCGAGCAGCATCTCGACCACGTCGGCGAGGCTGTCGGACTGTCTGGTCGGGCCACCGCTACTCATCGTCGCCCTCCCGTTCGTCGAAGCGCCGCCCGTAGATGCGGAAGTGGCCCGGCGCGCTCGAATGCTGGGTCGATTGGGGCACCGTCGAGAAGTTCGACGACGACCACCCAGCCGAGTTCCAGCCGCCGACCATCGTCGAGTAGGCCGTCGGGTTCCGCGAGGTGGGCTGGCCCGTCCCGCCGCCGGTCTTTGCCTCGACCTCCTCTTGGGCCGTGTCGCGCGCCTCTTGCAACTGGTCGCGTGCGTCGAGGGCGCTCTCACGGAACTCCTCGACCGCATCGCTGAGCTGTGACTGGATGGCGGCCTGTTTGGCCTCGTCCTGTTCGAGCAGCGACTCGCCGAGGGTTTCGCCGTCGGCCGCCGAGTCGTCGGGGGCGGACGATTCGAGCAGCCCCGACCCCTCGCCGTCGCCATCCTCGTCGGTGACATCGTCGGCCGCCGCTTCGAGTTCCTCTTTGTTCTGCATGAACGCGCGCACGTCGACGGCGTCCCAGAGTTCGCTGAATTCGACGAGCGACGCCAGCCGGGTGAGGTCTATCGCCCGCTCCGGCTCGGCGTTCGCAATCGCTTCGGGCACGTTCTCGCCCTCGATGACGCTCGGCAGTTCGCGCAGTTCGACCGCGTCGGGCAGCTCCGAGACCGCGACCGTTTCGAGCAGTTCGTCGGTCTCCTCGATGACGTCGACGAGGTCCTCGATGTCGTCTTTGGCCTCCTCGAAGCTCTCATCGCCGCTCAGCACGCCGAGCAACGACTCGACGTCGGTCTCGACGCGACCGAGCAGCGCCGCCAGCTCGTCGTCTGCATCGGTGCCGTTGCCGGTGCTGTCGGCTGACTCCTCGGTATCTTCGAGCGCCGAGTCGAGCTTCGCGGCGGTCTCGGCCATCCGCTCGCTATCGTCGCTCATCGCGTCCTCCCGTGCAGACGTACGTCGAGGATTCCGTTGTTGAACGACGCGTCGTCGACCGCGAGGCCCTCGTGAGGCAGCGAGACGCGCTCGATGACCCCCTCGTCGTCGGCGATGAGAAGGGTTCGCCCATCGACGCCCGCCGCAAGTTCTCGCGGGTCGACATCGGGCAGGTCGATGGTGACAACACAGCCATCTTCGGTGGGGGAGACGCTCGCGGCGTGGTCGGTGTCGGCCGCCGGCGACGTTTCCCGCTCGACGTCGGCCTGCGGGCCGATACCGATACTCAGTCCGTAATCGACGCGCGAGGTGCCGCTGCGCGCGCTGCCAGTGCCGGTCCGACGGCGCTGGTCGCGCTCGTCCATCTCGGTGATGGTCTCGAACAGGTCCGAGAGCACCGTGCGAACGAATCCCGATTTTCCGTCGTTGTCGCTGTTATCTGTCATTGTCCTTTGACCTCCACTTTGTTCGTGAGCGTCTCGCGCGCCTCGCGCGCCACCTCCAGCTGCGTTCGCAACTCCTCACGCCGGCGCTCGTATTCGCCCTCGGAACGGTCGCCGATCTCGTATAGCAACCGGTTTTCCTTGATATCGTCTTGGATCGCCTCCACGTCGTACATCTCTTCGATGGCCATCGAGTGGATGACGTTGCCAACCATGATTATCGGTCGCAAGAGGAGGTCGTCGACGAGGAGCATTATCCTTGAGTTCCGATTTCGATGTCCACGAAGTTGTAGGGCGGCCACGGTCCGGTGTACTGGACCGTGAGGACATCGCCGTAATCGTCGGTGATGGCATCGACTGCCTCGTCGAAGCTCGCCCGCTCGTCACGCTCGACCAGATACGACCGGTTCATCACGAGCCGGTCGCTGAAGCGGTCGTTTGCCTCCTCGCCGACGCTCGCCGCGGCGAGGCGCTCGCCCGCTGCCGTGCGGATTTCCTCCGCATCGACCGTGGCGTCCTCCTCGGCGACGAGTTTGACGCCGAACTCGGCGAGACCGTCGACCTCGCGCAACGACTTCGTGAACGCGCGCCGCCCGCCGCGGAGGACGTTCTTGAGCGCGCGAGCGTTCTTGAACACCGAGCCGAACTGCATCGGCACCACGGTGCGACCGCCCCCGTCGAGCAGCACAGTTTGCAGCACGTCGTCGTGTGCGCGGGCGTTCTCGTCGGTGAGTTCGGGGTCCATCGTGTCGATGTCGGTCACGACGGCCGCGAGCGGCCCGTGGCTCACGGTGTAGGCTCGCTCGGCACCGGCGACGCCCTCGACGTCGAGTTCGAACTCGGCCTCGGCGACGACGCCGTAGGCGTAGAGATGGTCGCTCATGATGGGAGTGGGTCCGTACCGCGCGTCATGGCCCCGGTTCGGCGGTCGCGCTAATAGGCGTGTCGCCGGCACGTGCAATCTCCACGACCCGCCGTCCGGTTGCCTGCTCCTGCTGGCCCAAAGGATATTATAGTAGCCGGAGTTGGGGGAGTACGATGAGTGCTCGACCCTCAAGCGACAGTCTCGCCGAAGTGCTCGACCGCATCCTCGACAAGGGAATCGTCATCGACATCTGGGCACGGGTGTCGGTCGTCGGCATCGAGATTCTGACTGTGGAGGCGCGTATCGTCGCCGCGTCCGTCGATACGTTCCTCCACTACGGCAAGGAGATATCGAAGTTGGAGATGGCGAGCGAGTCGGGCGATCTGGAGGAGCTGAAGGACCTCGACCTCGGCACCTCGCCGATGACCCAGCCCGAACCCGACGAGCCGGAGGTCCGCATCGAAGAGGACGCCGAACAGTAGGACGAAGCACCGGGCGGTAGTTTATTTGCGCCACCGGCACAGTAAGACATCATGGTTGACCTCGACCCAAGCGAGCGCACGATAGACGAACTGCGTGACGAACTCGACGGAATAGACGACCCCGAGGCGCTCGAAGAGCTGCGCGAGACCGAAGCCGACGGCGAGGACCGGTCGGGCGCGAAAGAGGCCATCGACGAGCGTCTCGCTACCGTCTCGGGCGAGGGCGACGAGGCGGACGGCGGCGACACGGTCGGTATCGTCGAGGTGCGTGATCGTGTGCGTGAGAACGCCAGCGACCTCATCGGCCGCCCGCTCGATGGCATCGTCGAAATCGAGCGAGAGGACGGTGAGTGGCGCGCACTCGTGGAAATCATCGAGCGGAACTCGGTGCCAGACACCCAGGACATCCTCGGACGCTACGCACTCGACCTCGACGGCAACGGCGAGATCACCGGCTATCGTCGGCTGGAGCGCTACCGCCGTGGCGACACCAGACGTGACGAGCAAGCGCCCGCTGGCGGTCGCTGAGCGCCGAGCGGTCACCAAAACGGGGGATTTTAGGCGTATCGTCGGCACGAACGGGTATGATACTCGCCGATGGAGACATCCGGCGGCGGCTCGATACAGGTGACCTCACCATCGAGCCACTCGCCGACCCCGCCCTCCAGATTCAGCCCGCGAGCGTCGACCTCAGACTGGGCCGCGAGTTTCTGGAGTTTCAGCGGACGAACATCCCCTGTATCCATCCCGATTCCGAGAACGAAGTCGACGAGTACGTCACCGAGACAGTAGTAGAAGAGGGCGAGGAGTTCATTCTTCACCCCGGCGATTTCGTCCTCGGGACGACCGTCGAGCACGTTGGCGTGCCCGACGACCTCATCGCGCGCGTCGAGGGCCGGTCGTCGCTCGGGCGGCTCGCGGTCGTCATCCACGCCACGGCGGGCATCGTCGACCCCGGCTATCGGGGACAGGTCACGCTCGAACTCTCGAATCTGGGTACTGCGCCCGTCGCGCTCACACCGGGAATGAGGATCTCACAGGTCATCTTCACCGAACTCAAAAACGCCGCCGAGATGCCATACGGCGACGAGCGCGGCTCGAAATATCAGGACCAGCGCGGCCCGCAGGCCTCGAAGATCGGCAGCGACGACGAGTTCGGCGGGGAGCAGCGACCCGACCAGCAATCAGGAGACGGGAGCGAGCGATGAAGTTCATCGAGGAGATCGTCGTCGACGAGTTCCTGCCCACCTTTCGCTCGCTGCTGGCCGAACGCCTGCGCGAGCGCGACCTCACCCAGAGCGAGGTGGCGGACATCCTCGGTATCAGCCAGTCGGCGGTCTCGAAATACGCCCACGGCGAGGTCGCACGCAACGACAGAGTGCTCGACGACGAGCGCGTCGCCGGTCTCGCCGAAGACCTCGCAGAGGGACTCGCAAACGGCGAACTCACCGGCGTGGGCGCGCTCGTCGAGTGCGAGATACTGATTCGCCAACTCGAACGCGACGACCTGCTCTCTGAGCTGCACGCCACGGCGATGCCCGGACTCACCGAGTACGATGGTTTCGACGTCCACGACCCCGACAGCAGCCTCCGGGCGGCCGAGCGCGCCCGCTCGTCCGTGCGCCGGGGTATCGGCACGCTCGAAGCCACGAGCGGCTTCGCCGGGCTGATCCCGAACGTCGGCTCGAACCTCGTCGAGTGCGTCCCCGACGCCGCCGATATCGACGACGTGGCGGGCGTTCCCGGTCGCATCTTCGATGTGAAGGGGCGCACGACGGTGCCGGGGGACCCCGAATTCGGGGTGTCGGGCCACGTCGCCGGCGTCCTGCTCGCCGCGCGCGAGGGCGGCAACGACGCCCGCGCCGCGCTCAACCTCGCCTACGACGCCGGACTCGTCGAACGCCTCGAATCGCTCGGTCTCTCGACCGTGGAGTTCGACGGCGAACGCGACCCCGAGGAGGCCATCGCCGCCGTCGATACCGCCGATGCGGATGCACTCTATCACACCGGCGGGTTCGGCGTCGAGGCCATCGTCTATCTGCTCGCGCCGAGCGCCGCCGACGCCGCCGCCCGCGTGCGCGACCTCGATATATGAGTGACGGACGCGCCGGCAACGGCGGCGGCACGAGCGAGGCACAAACCTTCTACGGCCGCTGGGCGCGTTTCTACGACGCCATCGCCACCCTTCCGGGCATCGGGTCGTGGCGCGAACGCGCTGTGGATGGTTTGGAACTCTCGCCCGGCGACACGGTGGTCGAGATGGGGTGTGGCACGGGCGCGAACCTTTCCTATCTGCGCGAGGCGGTCGGTGCCGGGGGATCGGTGGTCGGCGTCGATGTCACGCGCGGGATGCTCGACCGTGCTCGCCGGCACGTCGCGGCCGAGGGCTGGGAAAACGTCCACCTCGTCCGTGGCGACGCCACCGCACCGCCAATCGAGCGCGTCGATGCACTTTTCGCCAGTTTCGTCGTCGGCATGTTCGAGACCCCCGAAATCGTCGTCGAGGACTGGCTCGCGCTCGTTCGCTCGGGCGGGCGCGTTGCGCTGCTCGACGCTACCCGCAGCACCCGCCCGAACGCGAAACCGCTCGACGCCGCCTTTCGTCTGTTCGTCGCCGCGAGCGCACCGCCGACGACGCAGTTGCGGTACGCCGACCCGCCGTGGGAGTCGCTCGATAGGCGCGTTGCCGCCGCCCGTCGCCCGCTCGAAAGCCGTACCGTGGAGTACGGAACGGCGGAGTTCGCGCTTGGGTTCGTCCGACTGGCGAGCGGGCACGTTCCCTGACTCGCGCTCAGCGGGTCGGCTCGCTGGCTGGTCCGAACCGGACGAACCGGGTGAGCCAGCGCCAGCCGAGCGCGAGCAGCCCGGCTCCAACCGCATCCGCGAGCGCGTCGGCGACGCTCGCCGTTCGATACGGAATCGGCCACTGGAGGAGTTCGATGGCGATGCCGAAGGCGATGGCCGCAAGCACGGGAAACGCCAGCCGGCCACGACCGCCCTCGATTGAGGCGTACGCGAGCGCCGCCGTCAGCGCCGCGTAGGCGAGCGCGTGGCTCCACTTGTCCGCTCCGACGAATCCGAACGGGCCGAGAGTATCCGCCCCGCCGCCCGTCTCGACGACCGACGCGACGAGCACGACGCTGGCGACCAGCGCCGCGAGCGCGTAGCGCACCCGTGTAGGGACGAGCGGGACGCCCAGTTCCATGTCCGGACATCCACGAGCGCCCGGAAAAGCGGTGCGGTGGCCGCGCCGGTGGCGGCGGCGCACGGACGAACATCCAAAGGCGTATAACGAGTCTACCCACAGAAATCAACGGATGGAGTACGGTCTCGTCGTGCTGTGGTGGCTGACGTACGTCGGTCTCGCGCTGTTCGGCCTGCCGGTCGCCGCGCGGCTGTTTGCGTCGCTACCGGGCCGGGGTGCGGGCTTTTCGTTCGCGCTCTCGCTGACAGTCATGACCCTCGTGGCCTTCTGGGTCGGCTTCCTCGCGCTCGGCTGGGTCGCCCTGTTCGCCGGACTGGCGGCGCTCGCGGTCTGTGCGGTGCTCGCGGTCCGCTCTGGGAGTGACATCGACCGTCAGGCAACCCTCGAAGCCGTGGCGGTGTTCACGCTCGTCTATCTGTTCGTCATCGCGCTGCGGTCGGTCGAGCCGGGCATCACGCCGGGCGGCGAGAAGTTCCTCGATTTCGGGCTGGTGGCGTCGCTGTATCGCGCGGCGCGCCTCCCGCCGGAGGACTTCTGGTTCGCCGGCGAATCGGTCATCTACTACTACGGCGGCCACTTCGTCGTCGCGCTGTTGGCCCGCCTCACCGACACCGTTCCGTGGACGGCGTTCAATCTCGCGATGGCCGGCCTCTATGGGACTCTCGCCGCCGGCGCGTACGAACTCGCTGGCGCAATCGCTGTCGGCCGGCGACCCCCGCGCGACCGGCGAGGCTATACACGCCCGATTGCGGGCATCACGGCGGTCTTTTTCACCGTCTTCGCGAGCAACCCCTCGACGGCGATTCGCCTGCTCATCAGGCGGCTGCCGGCGGCGATACGCGGGACGGCCGCCCGCGCGTTCGCGGCGGCGCACTCCCAACTGCCGGCCTATCAGGTGCTCAGACCGATTCCGGAGAACTACCAGTACAAGGTCGCCGGCCGCATCATCCCGGAGACGTACAATCCCTTTCCGCTATTCGGAGCGATTCGCGGCGACATCCGGCCGTATTTCACGAGCACTCCCTTTCTGCTCTGTGCGGTCGGGTTGTGCTACGCCTACTACCGCACGCCGGCCGAAGCCACCCGTCGCCGACGCGCGCTCGTCTTCGGGACCATCCCCGTCGTCGCGGGATTCATGGCGCTCGTCAACACGTGGAGTCTGGCCGTCGTCCTCGGTGTGACGTGGCTGACGCTGACGTTCGCCTCTCCCAGTCTGCGCTCGCTCGTCCCCGCTCGCCTCGCCGCCCGCATCGAGCGAATCGTGGGCCGGCCCGCGACCGACACGCCACGGGGTGCGCTCGCGCGAACGGCCGGTGCGGCCGGTCTCGCGGGCATCGTGGGCGTGCTCGCCGCTATCGTCGCGCTTCCCTTCTTCCTCGGCCCGGTGCAGGCAGGGCCGTCCACGCCGCTGGTCGTTCTTGAGGCCGCCGCGCGCAGTTCGGTCGGCTCGTTGCTGCTCGTCCACGGGGCCTTCCTCGCCGTCTTTTTCGCCCTTCTGCTCGCCCGCACCCGCCGACGCTGGTCGTCGGCGGTCGCCGCCGCCGGCGCGCTCTGGTTCGTCGCGGTCGTCGCGTTCGTCCCCGCCACGCTCGCGCCGCTCGCGCTGTTCGTGATTCCGCTCGCGGCCGGGTGGTACTTCCTCACGACCGACCGCGCGGGCTTTGCGGGCGTCCTCGTCGTCGCGGGCTTCGGACTGCTCGTGCTGCCCGAACTCGTCTATCTCGCCGAGGGCGGTGAGGGACGGTTCAACACGGTGGTGAAGACCTACATGCCGACGTGGATTCTGTGGGCGAGCGCCGCGGGCGTCGTCCTCCCGAGACTCGTCCGCGGTCGCGGTTCGTGGGTGTGGACGCGCCGCCAACAGGTCGCCAGCGTTCTCACGACGCTGCTCGTGCTCTCGACGGCCGTTTTCGGTGGCGTCGCCGTCCAGCGCCACTTCGCCAACCCCAACGTCGAGGAGCCGACGCTCGACGGGCTGGCCGCCGCCGAGGAGAACGTTCCGGGACAGGTCGCGGCCATCCGCTGGCTCGACAACCGCTCGGGCCGACCGACCATCGTCTCCGCGCCCGGTCGATACGTCTATCGCTGGAGCGCAAGCCCGGCGGCCAGTCTCACGGGTGTGCCCACGGTGGCCGGCGTCTCTCACGAGGCGCAGTATCGCGGTCGCCAGACGTATCTCAACCGGGTGTACGAGGTGAACACCATCTATCTCGGCACGGCCGAGCGCCGCGCCGAACTGCTCGAAAAGTACGACGTCGAATATATCTACGTGGGACCGACCGAGCGTGAGCGCTACGGCGACATCGTGCCGTTTGCCGAACTTCGAGGGGTGTCGGTCGCGTTCCGGGAGGACAACGTGACGATATACGAAGTCAATCAGGAGCGGTTAGGAGCGCCCGACGAGACTCGATGAGTTAGGCCGCGTCGGTACTGGTCCACGGCAGCTGTCGCGCACCGAGCCAGCGGACCAGTAGCGACGAGAGATACCCCAACAATCCAATCGAGAGCATCCCGACGATGATGGTCGCGTAGTCGCCGGCGATGTACGACGACCACGTGAGATACCCGAGTCCCGAACCGGCGATCATCTCCGCGGCGACGAGGTTGACCCACGCAAGCCCCATGCCGTTTATCATGCCGGCGTGAATCGACGGCAGCGCGCCCGGATAGACGACGTGGCGAAACGTCTGGAACGGGGTGGTGCCGAGGCTCTCGGCCGCCCGCGGGTACTCCGCGTCGATGCTCCGAACGCCCTGGACCGCATTGAGCAGAACCGGGAAGAACGCTCCCAGGAAGGTGATGAAGAGGATGCCGGTGTCGATGGGATAGCCGACGATACCCAGGGAAAGAATCGGGAACACGAGCGAGACGACCGGTATCCACGCGACCGGCGGCACGGGGCGAAGGGTTTCGAGCGCCGGAAACGTGAAGTCGGCGAACACGCGACTCCAGCCGATACCCAGTCCAAGGGGGACGGCGAGTGCGACCGCGACGGCGAAGGAGACGTAGATACGGGCGGTACTCACGACCGTCGCCGTCCAGAAGGAGGGTTCGGCGAGCGACTCGGCGAGGGTCGCGCCGACGTCGAGCGGCGACGGCAGGTTCGGAATCAGTCCGAGGAGGTTCGTCGCGAGCGCCCAGAGGACGAACACCGCCGCGACCGAGACCGCCCGCCGCGCCCACCGAGCCGGGTCGACCCCCGAAACGCGGTCTGCGACCGCCATTATTGGGACTCGGCCTGTTCGAGCGCGCGTTCGGCCTCGGCGTGGATGAGGTCGAGCGCACGGCGTTTCACGCGCGTGAACTCGTCGGTCGTGAGCATGTCGAGCTTGCGCGGTCGCTCCAAGTCGACGTCGAGCACTTCCTTGACCTGTCCGGGTCGGGCGCTCATCACCACGACCCTATCGGCGAGGAAGATGGCCTCCTCGACGTCGTGGGTGATGAAGAGCACAGTTCTGTCCTCGTCCTCCCAGACGTCGAGCAGGTTCTCCTGCATCAACTCCTTGGTCATCGCATCGAGTCCACTAAACGGTTCGTCCATCAGCATGATGTCCGGGTCGTTCGCGAGCAGGCGGGCGAGTTCGGCGCGCTGTTGCATCCCGCCGCTCAGTTCGTGCGGATAGGAGTCTTCGAAGCCTTCGAGGCCCATCTCGTCGACGAGCGACGCCACGCGGTCGTCGTCGACGGCGTCGCGCATCTCCGGGCCGAAGCGGATGTTCTCGGCGATGGTCTTCCACGGAAAGAGTCGATTCGACTGGAAGACCACCCCTCGCGAGGGGTCCGGCCCCGTGACGCGCTCGCCGTCGACCCGGACCTCGCCCTCGGTCGGGTCGAGATAGCCCGCAATGCATTCCAGAACCGTGCTCTTCCCGCAGCCGGAGGGACCGAGGATGGTGACGAACTCCTCCGCGCCGATGTCGAGGTCCATGTCCTCGACGGCGACGACGCCATCGCCGTCGGGGTCGTAGACCTTCGTCAGACCGTCGATGTCGACCGCTCCGGACGCCGCGCGGCCCGATTCGGCGTCGGCCGTGGGCTGCTGGTCGATGGTCGCGGTCCGCTGGCTGCTGTCTGCGTGCTGTGCGTCGGTTTCCGCCTCGATATCGATGTTATCAGTGTCGGTCATGGTTGTCTCCGTCAGTTGGTTTCGGTGCGATTCCACGCCATCGCCCGGTTGCCGAGCCGAGTCACGAGCGCCGAAGAGGCGTACCCGAGGATGCCGATGGCGATCATCCCGACGAGCACGTCGTCGGTCGCGAGCAGTCGGTAGGCCTGATAGATGGCGTAGCCAAGCCCGTAGTTGCCCGCGATGATTTCGGCGGCGACGACGGTGATCCAGCCGAGTCCGATGCCGAGCGACACACCGGTGAGAATCGACGGTAGCGTCGCCGGGAAGACCACCTCGCGGAACACCTGCCGGCCCTCCGCGCCGAGACTCTTCGCCGCGCGGACGTACTCGGTCTCGACGGTGTTGACGCCCTCGATGGTGTTGACGAGAATCGGGAAGAACGCGCCGACGAACACGACGAAGACGACCGCAAAGCTGAGCTGGATGGTCGCAATCGTCACCGAGGGCAACAGCAGGATGCTGATGGGCACCCACGCGACCGGCGGAATCGGGCGGAACAGTTCGAGCGCCGGGAAGGTGAGGTCTCTGAAACGCCGGCTCGTCCCGATGGCCAGCCCGAGCGGGATGGCGAGGGCGGTCGCCACGCCGACGCCGATGGCCACCCGAAAGGTGGAGTAGGCGGCGTGGAGGTAGATGGTCCCGCCGCTGGCTATCGGCTTGCCGGCGAGATACGTGGCGAACAGCGCTATCGTCTCGACCGGTCCCGAGAGGAACTCGAAGCCGAGCACGCCGAAGGTGACGAGCGCCCACCACACCAGCAGAAAGCCGACGATGGACGCCCCTTGCCGGACCCGCCGAGGAACCCGTTCGAGTTCGCCGACGCCCGCCCCGAAGCGCTCGGAGATCGTTCGCGTGCTCACGGGCGACCACCCGCGCTGGCGCTCGCGTTGGCCGTCCGGTTGCCGCCGCCGAACCGGTCGGGACCGGTCTGCACGCCGAGTTCTTCGGCGGCCTGTGCGACGAGTTCGGCCCTGTACCGGCTTTTGGACGGAATGTCACTGATTGCGCCCTGTTCTTTGAGGAACTGCGGTCCCGTGCGTTTCAGCAGTTGATTGGCCTGTTTCACCGTCCGGTAGTCGGTGATGAGTTCGAGCCGGCTCACGCCGTTGCCGAGCTTGAGCGTCCGATACAGCGAGGCCCTGAGCGTCGCGCGTTCGTACGAACTCAAATCACCCTCTTGGGCCACGAGGTCGAGCGTTCGTTCGGGCTGGGTGGCCATGATGCGTTTGGCTTCGAGTTCGGCCTTCAGCCAGCCGACGGCGGCCTCGCGGTCGTTCTCGATGAGCGAATCCGGCATGATGATACCGGCCGCGTCCACGGTGTCGAACTCCGCACCCGTCAGGAGATAGCGCGCCTCGTTCTCCTGAAACACCATGCGGGCCATGCTCGGCTCCCAGCCGAAGCCCACCGGGAGCGAGCCCTGCCGGATTTCGGCAGTGATGTTGCCGATGCTGTTGTCGATCAGCTGCGGGTCGATGCCGAGCTGCTCGATGACGTTCAGGTAGAACCGGTGGGTGCAGCTGCCGGTCGTGACCGCAACGTCCTTGCCGGCCATCCCGGCGGGCTTCGTCAGCGGCGAGTTCTTCGGCACGACCGCGAGGTTGCACTGCTGGCCCTGCGAATAGCCGGCCATGCCGACCGCGCTCACCGGCGTGTCGTCGTTGGCTATCGCGGTGATGGTCGGCATATCGCCGGTGTACCCCACTTGGTTCTTGCCGGCGATGAGCCGCGTCCCCACGATTGAGCCTTGCAGCGCCGAATCCCAGCTCTTCACCGAGTACCCCTCCGGCAGGTGTTTTTCCGCCAGTCCGCCGTTTTTGATGACCAGCGCCGACCACGCCTCGGCGTAGTAGGGCTGATAGCCGATGGTCAGCGCGCGGCCCGCCGGCGAGGCGCTCCCGAGACAGCCCGCCAGCAGCCCGGTCGTTCCGATGGCCGCTCCCTGAAGGAACCGTCGGCGCGAACTGGCCGTCGATACCTCTGTCCGTCGTCGATGGTGATTGTCATTCATGTGCTGGTCGATGCCGTTCGAGTCACGATACACCCTCGCCAGCAGCGTGCTGGCCCGCGTCGGGGGCGGAACGCGCCCGCCCAGCCTCGTAAGTTACCTATGTGATATTGTGCGGAGGGATTTAAATAACGCTGTTGCTTTCAAGTGCAAGCTATAACAGGTATAACGACCGGAGTTCAGTCCAGTTCGCCGGAGCGAATCGTCTCTTCTGCGGCTTCGAGCGCCGCCTCGCGGTCGAAGTTCTCGATAGCCCGCTCGCAGTCGTCCGGTCGCCCGGCCAGTTCGCGGGCGTGGGCGGCGATGTTCGGCATCGCACGGACGAGGTTGTCGATGACGGGGACGGCAGCGACCTGCGGCGAGCGCGAGAGCGGATTGAGGTCGACGACGATCTCGGTCTTGTCCATCGCGGAGAGCGCCTCGGCGCGGTCGCCGTCCTCCAAGGGAACGAGCACGACGTCGGCGGCGTGGATGCCGTCGGACGCGACCTTCGCGCGCTCGCTCGTGAGTCCGGGAATCCGGGCATCCGCACGCCGGCCCTTGACTCCCTCGGCCCCGTGGGCGCGGAGATGGTCGGCGATGGCGTCGATGCGTTCGTCGGTCCGGTTGAACAGGTTCGCTTCGATGGCCGCCTCGACGGCGTCGGCGAGGTCGACGATTTCGTCGGGCACCAGCGCCGCGGCATTGCCGTTGACCGAGAGCACAGGACAGTCGGCCAGCAGGAGATGGGCAGCGGCGGCACGCTCGGCGCGCTCGGCGCTCTCGGTTGTTCGCTCCCCGAGGAGATAATCGAAGGCCTCGCCGCGGCCCTCGGCGATGAGTCCCTGCCGGTGGGTGAGACCGGCATCGACGCCGTCCTCGATACGGTGGCGGGTGCGGAGGGACTCGCTGCGCGGATGCTCGTCTGGCACCTCGGTCGTCATGGCCCCACTGTGCGGTCATTCGGGAAAAGCCTTACACCAGCCGTGCGCCCGCGCGGTCGATATCGCAGACAGCAGGGTCGTAGCCCGCCCGACTCAGCCCGTCGTCGGGGGCGACAACCGTCTCGCCGAGCATCGCCATCGACGCCTCGCCTCCGATGTCCGAGACGGCGTCGATGGCGCGCTCGACGGGTGGAGTGAGCAGGTCGGCGTCCGCGGCAAACGCCCGCGAGCACGCGAACAGTTGCGGGAGCGTCGGCTCGCTGAGTAGGTCCGCGAACGCCCGCTCGCCGGCCCGCGTGAGTTCCTCGACGTCGCCACCGATGATTTCGCCTGTGGAGCGCCCGCCGAAGGAGACGTACTCGATGCGGGTGGGTGGCGTGGAAATCCCATCGAGGACCCCGTACCCCGGTGCGCCCGGCTCGCATCTGAGTGGCACTCCGCCACGGGCCTGTGCGACCACGTCGCCGAGACCCGTCCCCGCCGCGACCTCCGCGGCGTGGGCAGTCGTGACGAGTTCGTTTTCCGTATGTCCGAGGGCGAACTGCCAGTTCGCCACGAGCGCCGTCCCGAGGGCCGCCCCGCCCGAGACGCCGAAGCCAGCACTCACCGGTAGCTCGGTCTCGATATCGACGGTCGCGCTCACACCGAGTTCGTCGAGCGTGCGCGCCACGGCATCCATCCCGACCGGCTCGCCGCCGAGCCTGACGGTCGTCTCGTCGGCCGATGTGACCGTCACCGTCACGCCCGCCGAGAGAGCGAGACCCGCACCCCGCGACCCCGCCTTCCGAGGGTCGTCGTCCGGATGGACGCTGAACAGTCCCGTGACGTGACCCGGGACGAACGCCCATGGCTCGGTGGGCGTCTCACGGTCGGCCTCGGCCGTCATACGCACGCATCGGCGACCCGCGGCATAAACCCGCTCGTTTTTCGCCGGGGTCGTCGGTCGGTGCCTTGCGAGTGTCTGTTCAGTTGGCACGGCGGCCGCGAACTGCCCCAGCCGACATCGAAGACACGCCCGACGAATGGTCGGTTTACAACGCCTCGACGAGCGTTATGACGGCGTAGCCGGCCCCGAGTGCGAGCGCGAGCGAGCCGACCCACGCGAGCACCGTGTTCGCCATCTTGCGCTTGCTGACGCCCGCCCCGCCGGCCGCAAAGCCGCTCCCCACCACTGCGCTGACGATGATCTCGTTGAAGGAGACGGGTATCCCGAACACGACGGCGACCTGCGCGATGGCGAAGGAGGGAATCAGCGCCGCAATCGAACGCCGCGGGCCGAGACTGGAGTAATCCTGCGCGATGGCCTTGATCATCCGCGGTGCGCCCATCCACGAGCCGGCAAGCAGGCCAACCCCGCCGAAGACGAGCAGCGCGAACAGCGATACCGAGATCGGCAGCGAAGACCCCTGAAACGCCGCGAGCAGCGGCCCAACGGCCAAGCCGACCTGGCTCCCGCCGGCCGAAAACGCCACCAGTGCACCGAGCGCGAGCAGGAAATGGCGCTCGGCGCTCTCGACGCCCGCATCGAGGTCCCAGACGAGCGCGCCCGCGACCAGCGCAGCGACGAGCAGCGAGGCGAGCGCCTGTCCGACCGTCGACGAGAGCGGCAATCCCGTCGTCGTGGCCGTAGCGATGGACGCACCGCCCGCCCCCGAACCGAGCAGGGTGAAGGGGATGTTGGCGACGATGAGACCGATGATGGCCCCGAGAACCGGGATGGTGTAGCGCTCGGGAACGCTCTCGTGACGCAGCACGCGCGCGGTGGCGTAGGCGACACCGCCACCGACGAAGGGCACGAGCAGCCACAGCGTGCCGATTTCTGCGTATTTCGACCACACCGGGCTGCCGCCGAGTCCGAGACCGACGCCGATGACCGCCCCTGTAACGGTGAACGCCGTCGCAATCGGATAGCCGGTGAAGATGCCGACTGCGACCAGCCCGGCCGCGAGCAGCAACAATACTGTGGCGGCCGTCGGCGAGAGCGTGAGACCACCCACTAGGCCTGTGCCCACGGCATCGGCCACGTTCGCACCCTGTAATATCGCCCCGAGGAGTCCGAGGATGCCGACGAGAAAGCCGGCACGCATCACCGAGATGGCCCGCGCACCCACCGCAGGCGCGAACGGGGTCGACCCCGACGAGCCAGCGCCGATGGTCCACGCCATGAACAGGCTGGCGAGCGTCGCCACGGCGAGTATCGCAATCGTGCTGAGCGCCGCCATCAGTCAGCGTTCCCTTGTCGCAGAGCGTTGCCGGTGGTCGAATACTCCCTCGCCGCCAGCGTACACAGCAGTCATACTGTGTATCGACAACCGGGCCGGATAAACAGTTGTCTCCAGCGCTCGCGTGCTCTCGATACGAGAGAGTAGCGAGCCGACTCTTGAATAGCAGTCAGCGACAACCCACAAATTGATTAATGAATACATCGTAGCACGACGTACACGTGCCCTCGATAAGCGCGCGGATTCCCGACGACGAGCGCGAGGCGCTGGAGGAGGTTGCCGACCTGCTGGACGAAGACCGGAGTACGACGATTCGGAAGGCGCTCCGAGAGGGGCTTCACGACCTCCGGGTCCGCATCGCGGTCGAGCGCTATCAGACCGGTGAGGTATCGGTGAATCAAGCCGCACGAATAGCCGGCGTCTCGCTCGGCGAGTGGCTCGACATCGCCCACGAGCGAAATCTGACGACCCAGCTCTCGCCAACAGACATCGAACGCGATGCGGATGTCGCGCGCGAGCTGTGACGCAAATCTACGCCGATGCGACCGTGTTGATCGCGCTCGGGAACGCAGGTCGGCTCGATCTGCTATCCACGTTCGACGACTACGTTACGGTCCCCGATACCGTCGTCACGGAAGTGACGGGCGAGCCAGCAGCAAGTAATCTTCACGCAGCTAGGGACTCCGGAGGCATCGCTTTCTCGGGTTCACTGGACTTGTTCGACGAAATGGAAAGAGCGAAAGACGAAGCAAAAGAGCTGCTGAATGAAGAAGAAACGAACGGCGATGTTGTGATCATCGGGAACACGATTCGGCAACGTCGAAAGAACGTCACGGTAGCGGTGCTATCGGACGACCGACGTGTGCGGCGCGTTGCAGAGGGACTCGGCGCAACCGTCACCGGCACTATCGGTGTCGTCGTGCGAGCGGTTTCCGATGGCGAACTGACGGGCGAAGAAGGGAAGAAACTCGTCGAGCGACTTGACGAGCGCGGACTGCACATGACTGGCGAACTCCGTCAGCGCGCCATAGAACTCATCGAGGACGCTGCAAGGGACTAAGTAGCCGTGTGCGCTGAGTCATGGACTCAAGCGCTGCCTGTCCGGCGAGACTCACTCCGTTCGTCTCGCTGGCTCCCACGTCCTCGTCACGGACTCAGACGCTGCCGATCACGGGGGAACAGCACCGCCTCGCGGATGTTCGGCAGGTCGAGCATCGTCATCACGAGGCGCTCGCCGCCGATGGCCCAGCCGGCATGCGGCGGCATCCCGTATTTGAACATCTTCGTGTAGTATTCGAACGCCTCAGGGTCGAGTCCTTGGGCCTCGAAGCCCTCGACGAGGTGGTCGTGGCGGTGTTCACGCTGGCCCCCCGAAACGAGTTCCATGTCGGGTGCCATCAGGTCGAAGCCCGTCGACAGTTCCGTATTGTCGTCGTAGTCCTTAATGTAGAACGGTTTGATCTCGCTCGGCCAGTCGGTGACGAAGTAGTGGCCGCCCACATCCGCGCCGAGCGCTTTCTCCCCCTCAGTGGGCAAATCGTCGCCCCACACGAGTTGGGTATCGAGTTCGCCGGTGGCGTTGATGCGCTCGATGGCCTCCTCGTAGGTGAGCCGCGGGAACGCCTCGTCTGGCACCTCGAAGTCGTCGTAACCCAAGGTTGCCAACTCGTCGGCGCAGTTCTCAGCAACGCCCTCGTAGGCCGCCCGGACGACCTGCTCGCAGGCGTCCATCGCCTCCTCGTGGTCGATAAAGGCCGACTCGAAGTCGATGGAGGTGGCTTCGTTGAGGTGCCGGGGCGTGTTGTGCTCCTCGGCCCGGAAGATGGGACCGATTTCGGACACTCGTTCCAGCCCACTGCCGACCATCAGCTGCTTAAATAGCTGTGGTGACTGGTTCATGAACGCCTCCTGTCCGAAGTAGGTGATGGGGAACAGTTCGGTCCCGCCCTCCGTTCCTGTGGCGACGATTTTCG
Organism: Halococcus sp. AFM35; assembly: GCF_051195015.1. Lineage (NCBI taxonomy): Archaea > Methanobacteriati > Methanobacteriota > Halobacteria > Halobacteriales > Halococcaceae > Halococcus > Halococcus sp. AFM35. Next base: position 42,735 of record NZ_JBNTJU010000005.1, on the reverse strand, counting down.
GGGTGGTGATCTCCGTGCAGTCGAGGTCACGGAACGCCTCGCGCGCACTCCGAAGGACCTCGGCGCGAATCTCGAAGATTGCCTTGGCCTCCTCGCGCCGCAGGTCGAGCGTGCGGTTGTCGAGTCTGGTCGGGAGTTCGGCGTCGACCTTCCCGGAAGGGTCGAGCGGGAGTTCGGGGTCGGCCGGCGCGAGCACCTCGACGGACTCAGGAACGATCTCGACGCCGGTCGGCGCGCGTTCCTCCTCCTCCACAGTTCCGGAAACCGACACGACGCTCTCGCGGGCCACTTCTGTACCGGTCTCGACGAGGGCGTCGTCCATCGCGTCCTTCTCGAACTTGACCTGAATTTTGCCCGTGCGGTCGCGGACGATGAGGAAGGCGATACCCCCGAGGTCGCGGATTTCGTGCGCCCAACCGGCGACCGTCACTTCCTCGCCCGGCTCGGCGGCCGTCGTGACCGTTCGGTCGTGCATACACGGGGATGCACAGCGGCGGTCTTAAACGCCGTCGTTTCTCCCGCTCAGTCGATGGTGAGCGGTCCGTCGTCGCCGTCGGCTCCGCCCTCGTCCCATTCGAGTTCGAACTCGACGCTCATCTCGGTGGTACCGTTGGTCTCGCGTTCGGCCTTGACCTCGAAGGTTGGGCGTGCGGGCGGCGCGAGCGCCACGCGCTGGTCGCCGGCTTCGAGCGCGATTTCCTCGCCGGCATCGAGTCTGTCCGCCACGGTACGGAGATAGGCAGCGATGTCGCCACGGTCCATCGACCGCTCGGTCTCGAAGAGCACCTCTTCGGGCATGCGTACTCTCTCGTGCCGTGCGTATAGAACGGTTTGCATCCGCTGGACCACGGGCCGCCGTCGTGGCGACTCTACTCCGCGTCCTTCGCCCCGCGAACGGTCTCTCGAACCGCATCGACGCCTGCCTCGTGAACGAGGTCGCCGACGATGACCGTGTCGGCGTGGCTGCCCATCTCGCGCGCGGAGTCGTAGTCATGAATGCCGCCCCCGTAGAATAGGGTTGCCTCGTCGAGCGCATCGCTCGCTGCGGCCACGATATCGGGGTCGCCGAACGTGCCCGAATACTCGATATAGACGATGTCCTGTCCGAACATCCGCTCGGCGATTTCGGCGTAGGCCGCGACGTCATCGACATCGAGGTCGCAGTCCGCCTGCGTGTATTCGGCCACCGACGAATCGGGGTTCAGTACGATGTACGCCTCGGTGTGGGTCCGGTCCCAGTCGATGCCACTATCGAGGCGCACCCACTCCTTGTGCGCGCCGGTCATCCACGCGATGTCGCCGGCGTTGAACACGATTGGCACGAGATAGCCGTCGAGGCTGGCGGCATGGACCACGGTCCCGGGGTGGCTCGGCTCGATGTACAACGGCACGTCCTCGCGTGCACAGGCGTCGACGACCGCCTGCATCTTCTCCTCGGTCATCCCGGTCGTCCCGCCGACCTCGATGGCGTCCGTCCCTGTGCGACAGACGTCCTCGTAGGTCTCGCCGTCGACGAGGGTCTTGTCCGGGTCGATTTTCACGATGTGGTCCCACTCAGTCCACGGCGCGCTCATAGGGTTTCAGACCCGAGCGCCGCCTAAACGTCTTCCGTAATCGCTCGATTCGTTAGTCGGCCTTCGCCTGCCACGTGCGCACGTTCTCGGCACTCACACCCTGTACGGCGTCGGCAACCGAGTCAGCCTCGCTCTCCCTGAGGTCGCCGAGGCTCTCGATGCCGACCGCCGCGAGCTTTTCGACCGTCCGCTCGCCGATGCCATCGAGGTCCGCGAGGTCGCCGGCCGACTGGCGCGCCTCGTACTCGCGGTAGTTGCAGATGGGACAGCCCAGTTCCCACGGCTCGTCACTGCTCCGTACTATCAGTTCGGGCAGGTCGTGCTCGTCACAGAACTCGTCAGTCACCTCGATATCGCCGCGTCGGGGCAGCGGCAGTGAGTATTCGCAGTCGGGATAGCGCGTACAGCCGACGAGCCGCGAGCCGGTCCTGAGGGTCTTGATGGCGAGTTCGCCACCGTGGTCATCACCACACTCGGGACAAGTCCCGATGACGCGGTCGGCTTCGGCGTCGGCCTCCTCGGCGGCACACAGCGGACAGCCATGCACGAAGGTACTCCGGCCATCGAGCATCTTCACTGTCCGGAGGTCGTGTTCGTCGCAGGTTTCGTCGAGAATCAGCGGGTTTCCGGCCGAGGGGAGGGGAAGCGTGAACTCGCAGTCGGGATAGCCGTCACAGCCGACGAACGAGGAACCGTGGCGGCTCTGCCGGACGAGCAGGTCTTCGCCACAATCGGGACACGGTCCAAGGGTTTTGTCGGCTTTCAGTGACTTTCGGAGGTGTTCGCCGACCGCCTCGCGCGAGTCGTGCAGCGCTTCGAAGACGGCTGCGAGCATCTCGCGGGACTCCTGGGTGACGTCGTCGAGACCCGTCTCGCCGTCGGCGATGGCGGCCATGTCCCGTTCCAACTGGCTGGTCATCTCCTCGCTCACCACGAGGTCCGCGAACTGCTCGGCCGCCTCCACGACCGCTTCGGCGAGCTTCGTGGGGCGGGGCGGGTCGCTCTCGATATACCCCCGGTCGTAGAGCTTCTCGATAGTGTTGTGCCGGGTCGCCTTCGTGCCGATGCCCATCTCCTCCATGCGCTCGATGAGCCGCGACTGACCGCGCCGGCGCGGCGGTTGGGTCTCCTTTTGCTCGGAACGCACGTCCTCGATGGGCAGTTCCTCACCCACTTCGAGGCCCGGCACGTGGTTTTCCGTGGCGTTGAAGTAGGGATAGACGGCGTGATAGCCGGGTTCGACGAGTCGCTTGCCGTTGGCCTTCAGGTGATGGTCGCTCACCGCAGCCGTGACGCCGAGGTGCTCCCACTCGGCGGGGTCGGCGACCGTCACAAAGAATCGCCTGACGACCAGTTCGTATATCTCCCGTTCGTCGTCGCCGAGCGCCGACGCAGACGGAATTTCGCCTGTGGGATGAATCGGCGGATGGTCGGTCGTCTCCTCGTCGCCCTCGGTGGGGACTGACTCCTCGCCATCCAGCAGGGTCTCGGCGTCCTCGCCGAACTCGCGGTGGTTCGTGAATCCTTCGAGGAGTCCCTCGATGTCGAGGTCGTCGGGGTACACAGTGTTGTCGGTTCGCGGATAGGTGATGTAGCCCGCCGTATACAGCTCCTCGGCGAGGCTCATCGCCCGCTGGGCCGAGTAACCGAGCGACCCTGCCGCGCGGATGTACTGGGTCGTGTTGAAGGGGTGGGGCGGGTCGTCGGTCCGGGTGCGCCGAGTGACGTCCTCGACCGTCGCCGTGCTCGCCTCCCAGAGCGTCTCATGGACCGCCTCCGCGACCGATTCGTCCCAGAGGCGGTCGGTTCCGCGGCCTTCTTCGCGGTCGAAATACTGGACTTCGAAGGTGGTCTCTTCTTTGAGCAGGTCGCAGAACAGTTCCCAGTAGGTCTCGGGGTCGAATCGCTCGATTTCGCGCTCGCGGTCGACGATGAGCTTGAGCGTCGGCGACTGCACTCGGCCGACACTGATGAAATCGTTGCCGCGCTGTTTGGCAGTCAGCGAGAGAAAGCGTGTCAGGGCAGCGCCCCACACGAGGTCGATTTCCTGTCTGGCCTCGCCCGCCGCCGCGAGGTCGTAATCGAGGTCGTCGAGGTTCGCAAACGCCTCGCGCACCTCGCGCTCGGCGAACGAGGAGAACCGTGCGCGCTTGATCGGTGCATCCGACACCTCGCGGACGATGTCGGCGGCCTCCTTGCCGATGAGTTCGCCCTCGCGGTCGTAGTCGGTAGCGATGACTACGCCGTCGGCGTCTCTGGCGAGCAGCCTGAGCGTGCGGACGATGTTCTCGCGGCTCTCGTGGGGTTCGACCACGACGTCAGCGTCGAGGAGTTCGACGGGTTCGACGTCGCGCCAGTTCGCGTATTCCGGGGGGAAGTCGTTCTCGACGACGTGGCCCGAGAGACCGACACAGCGCCGCCCGCCCCACTTGTAGACGTTCACTCCGTTGCGGCGCTCGACGTCGGCGCTGCTCTCGCTCAGAATCTCGGCGATGTTTCTCGCGGCGGTCTCCTTTTCGGTAATCAGTAGCTCCATCGGACACCACCTATCGTCATTGGCTGCGGTAGGTCGATACGGTTTCTAAACCTTTCGCAGACTCGCCCGCCTCACCCGAGGTCGAAGCGCTCGGCCGCGGTTCGCATGTCCTTGTCGCCGCGCCCGCTCAGGTTCACCAGAACCGAATCGTGGTCGGCGGCGACCTCCTTCGTCAACGCGAGCGCGTGGGCGGTTTCGAGCGCCGGGATGATGCCCTCGGTCTCGCTCAGCTCGCGGAAGGCCGCGAGCGCGTCCTCGTCGGAGACTGCGCGGTACTCACAGCGCCCGACCGCGCGGAACATCGCGTGTTCGGGGCCGACGCCGGGATAGTCGAGACCGGCCGAAATCGAATGGACTTCGGTATCCTCGTCGAGTATTCTCGTACGCATCCCGTGGAGTGCGCCGTCGGTGCCCGCGGCCAGCGGCGCGGCGTGACGGGTCGAACCCCCGCCCTCGCCGCCACCCTCCGCGCCGTAGAACTGCACGGAGTCATCGCGGAAGGCGTCGAACAGTCCCATCGCGTTCGACCCGCCGCCGACGCAGGCGACCGCCGCATCCGGCAGTTCGCCCGTTCGCTCGCGGAACTGCTCGCGCGCCTCGCGGCCGATGACCGACTGGAACTCCCGCACCATCCGGGGAAACGGGTCCGGTCCCACCACCGAGCCGACCAAATAGTGGGTGTTCTCGACGTTCGCGGCGAAATCCTCCAGAGCGGCGTCGACCGCGTCCGCAAGCCCGGCCCCGCCGCGCGTGACCTCGTTGACTTCCGCACCCAGCAGCCGCATCCTGAAGACGTTCATCCGCTGACGCGCGACGTCCTTTTCGCCCATGTAAATCTCGGTGTCCATGTCGAACAGCGCGCCGACCATCGCGGTCGCGGTACCGTGCTGGCCCGCGCCGGTCTCGGCGATGAGTCGGGATTTGCCCGCCCGCTCGGCGAGCAGCGCCTGCCCGACGGCGTTGTTGATCTTGTGCGCGCCGCCGTGTAGCAGGTCCTCGCGCTTGAGGTAGACCTCGGTGCCGTAGCGCTCCGAGAGACGTTCGGCGTGGAAGAGCGGCGTCGGTCGGCCCGCAAAGTGTTCGAGAATCGAGCGGAATTCCTCGCGGAAGTCCTCGGTCGTGGCAATCGAATCGAACGCGTCGGCGAGTTCCTCCAGTGGCCCTTCGAGCGGTTCGGGCACGTGACGGCCCCCGTATCCCTCGAACTCGCCGGCGTGTTCGGTGTCATCGTTGCTCATCGTATCTCGACAGTACGCAGTAACGCACAAATGTGTACCGGCTGTTCGGCGACCCGCAAGTGCCGGTCAGCCGTCGAGTTCCGTCCGAAGCATCCGATTCACCGTCCCGGGGTCGGCGCTGCCTCCGGTGGCTTGCATGACCTGTCCGACGAGGAAGTTGAGCGCGCCCTCTTCGCCCGCATGATAATCCTCGACGGCGTCGGGGTTCTCCTCGATGGCCGCCGCGACAGCGCTCTCGATCTCGTTCTCGTCGGTGGTACCGAGTTCCTCGCGCTCGACCACCTCGTTCGGCGATAGCCCTTCATCGAGCATCGCGCGCAGCACGACCTCATCGGCGTTCTTTTCGGTGATTTCGTTCGTTTCGGCGAGTTCGATGAGATGCAGGAACTCGTCACGTCGGTCCTCGACGTCCGCGATGGCCATGTCGCGATAGTTGAGTTCGCCCAGCAGTGTGTCGGCGACCCACGACGCCGCCACGTCGGGGTCGAACCGGTCGGCGACCTGCTCGTAGAAATCCGCGACCTCCCGGGTGGAGGTGAGCTTTCGGGCTTCGGACGAACTCAGTCCGTATTCCTCGGCGAAGCGCTCGCGGCGGGCGTCGGGGAGTTCGGGGATATCCACCTCGTCGGCCCAGTCGCTGACGCGGAGCACAGGGAGGTCGGCCTCGGGGAAATATCGATAGTCCTTCTCCTCCTCCTTCGAGCGCATCGAGACCGTCACCCCTCGTGACTCGTCCCAGTGACGGGTCTCCTGTTCCACAGTCCTCTCGCGCTGGAGGGCGTTTTTCTGTCTGGTGACCTCGTAGGCGAGCGCCTGCTCGGCTCCCTTGTGACTGGAGATGTTCTTCACTTCGGTGCGGTTGGCCGCCGCGAGCGCTTCGGCTCCAATCGCGCCGTCGGCGTCGACTTCCGCCTCTGGGACGAGCGAGATGTTCGCGTCGATGCGCAGCGAGCCATCTCTACTGCTGTCGAAGACCCCGAGATACTCCAAGACTTCTTCCAGTTTGGCGAGGAAGGCACGGACCTCGTCGGGACTTCGGAAATCGGGTTCGGTGACGATCTCCATCAGCGGCACGCCCGCGCGGTTGTAGTCCACGCGGGTGTACTCTGCACTATCGATACCGCCGCCACCGCCGGCGTGCTGGAGGCTGCCGGGGTCCTCCTCCAGGTGGGCGCGCTCGATGGCGATAGTGCGTTCGTCGTTTTCTACTGTGACCGTAAGTTCGCCGTCCCGACAGAGCGGCGAATCGTACTGGGTGATCTGGAAGTTCTTCGGGAGGTCGGGATAGTAGTAGTTCTTCCGGTGGAAACGGGTCTCTGCGGGCACGTCGGCGTCGATGGCCGCCGCGAGTTTGAGCGCACCCTCGACGGCCGCCTCGTTCAACACGGGCAGCGCACCCGGCAGTCCGAGACAGGTCGGACACGTGTGAGCGTTCGGCTCGCTGTCCTCGAAATCGGTCGCACAGCCACAGAATATCTTGCTCTCGGTTTCGAGCTGGACGTGAACCTCCAACCCGATGACGACGCGGTGGTCGCTGGCACTGACGGCGCGGGCGCTCATTGTTCCCTCTATCCGGCCGCGCCCGCTAAAACATGACGCCATCGCCGCCCACCCGAAACCATCAGCTTCGATATGCGTGTCTGACGCACGTTTATCAACTCGGGACGCCGCCATCGCCCATGAGCGGCAACCGCGTCGAGGAACTCGAATCGCGCGTCGAAGAACTCGAAGCCTCCGTCTCGGGACTCACCGAGGAGTTGATGGAGACGAAATCACGCCTCACCGAGTTCGAAGACGAATCCACAGGGGAATACATCGAGGCGGGCGTCGGCTCCGTCACCGAGGACGAAGGCGACGAATCGGCCGCAAACGAAGAAGCTAACCCGGCCGAGGACGATTCTGCGGACACGGATTCATCGGAGGCCGACGACATCATCGTCGCGTAGGCCGCCCACGAGCACCCCATGCACATCAAAACGCTCGTCCTAGAAAATTTCAAGAGTTTCGGCCGGAAGACGCGAATCCCCTTCTACGAGGATTTCACCACCGTCAGCGGGCCGAACGGCTCCGGAAAATCGAACATCATCGACGCCATCCTGTTCTGTCTGGGTCTCGCCCGCACGCGCGGGATTCGGGCCAGAAAGCTCACCGACCTCATCTACAACCCCGGTCACGAGGAGGGTGGGGAGCCGGGCGGAGTACGAGAGGCGAGCGTCGAGGTGGTGCTCGACAACACCGACGAGACACTCACACGGGCGGAAATCGAGAGCGCTGCCGGCTCAGAGGACGTCGGCGACGTCGAGGAAATCACCATCAAGCGCCGGGTCAAACAGACCGAGGACAACTACTACTCCTACTACTACCTGAATGGCCGCTCGGTCAACCTCTCGGATATTCAGGACCTGCTCGCACAGGCTGGCGTCACACCCGAGGGCTACAACGTCGTGATGCAGGGCGACGTCACAGGCATCATCAACATGACCGCGGGCGAGCGCCGAGAGATCATCGACGAGATTGCCGGCGTGGCGGCGTTCGACGCGAAAAAGGAGGACGCCTTCGAGGAGCTGGAAGTCGTCGAAGAACGCATCGACGAGGCCGAACTCCGCATCGCCGAGAAGGAAGAGCGACTCGCACAGTTGGAAGACGAACGCGAGACGGCGCTCGAATACCAGTCGCTGCGCGAGGAGAAAGAGGAGTACGAGACCTATCGCAAAGCCGCCGAGTTGGAGGACAAACGCGGGAGCCTCGATTCAACGAGGGGGAAAATCGACGAGTACGAGGACGAACTCGATGACCGCCAGCGCGAACTCGACGAACGCCAAGGGACGGTCAGCCGGCTCGAAGACGAGTTGGACGACCTCAACGACGAAATCGAGCGCAAGGGCGAGGACGAACAGCTCGCCATCAAGCGCGACATCGAGGAGATCAAAGGCGAGAAGAGTCGGCTCGAAGATAAAATCGAGAGCACCGAAGACCGCATCGCCGATGCCGAAAGCGAGCGCCGACAGGCGTTCGTCGAACTCGACAAGAAACAGGAGACTGCCGAGGGCCTCGAAAGCGACATCCGGAGCGTGAAGGTCGAGAAGTCCTCGGTTGCGGCCGACGTCGAGGACAAGGAGAGCGAGCTAGCGGATGTCGAGACCGAAATCGAGGAAAGCGACACGGAGTACGACGAGGTGAAAGCAGACCTCGACGAGCGGCGGGCGGCGCTCGAAGAGGCGAAGAGCGCAAAGAACGAAAAACAGCGCGAGCAGGACAGACTGTTGGATGCGGCCCGGCGGCGCTCGACCGAACAGGACGAGAAGGGAAGCGACCTCGAAGAAACCCGCGAGCGGATTCCCGAAATCGAGGCCGCAATCGACGATTTGGAAGACGAGTTGGCGAAGGCCGAACGGAACGAGGACAACATCGAGGGCGTCGTTTCTGACCTCGCCGACGAGAAGCGCGAGCGGACCGACGACCTCGACGACATCGAGGAGGAGCTACGGGCCGCGAAGGACGAGTACGCGAGTCTCGAAGCCAAAACCGACGATAGCGGTTCGTCGTATGGACGGGCAGTCTCGACGGTTTTGAACGCCGACCTCGATGGGGTCCACGGCACGATTGCGCAGTTGGGCGGCGTCCCGAGCGAGTACGCGACGGCGTGTGAGACCGCGGCCGGCGGACGGCTCGCCCACGTCGTGGTCTCCGACGACGGAGTGGGCCAGCGGGCCATCGAGTACCTGAAATCCAGGAACGCGGGCCGAGCGACGTTTCTCCCGATGACGAAGATGCAGCGCCGGTCGGTGCCCAGCCTGCCCAATCAGGATGGTGTGGTGGATTTCGCGTACAATCTCGTGGACTTTCCCGAGGAGTACGCGGGCGTGTTCTCCTACGTGCTCGGCAGTACCCTCGTCGTCGAGGAGATGGACACCGCCCGCGAGTTGATGGGTGACTACCGGCTCGTGACCGTGGAGGGTGAACTCGTCGAGAAGAGCGGCGCGATGACCGGCGGGTCCAAAAGCGGGTCGCGCTATTCCTTCGAATCGAGCGCCGGCCAGTTGGAGCGCGTCGCCGACCGCATCACCGACCTCGAAGAGCGCCGGCGCGAGGTCCAAGAGGAGGTTCGGGACATCGAGGAGCGGCTCGACGACGCGCGCGAACGGCGGTCGGCGGCAGCGGAGCAAGTCCGGGACATCGAAAACGACATCGAACAGAAGGAACGCGAGCGCGAGGAGGTCGACGAGCGCATCGACGACCTCGAAGGCGACATCGACGACATCGAGGAGAGTCGTGAAGAGGTGAACGAGGAGATGCAGAGCCTCGAAGCCGATATCGCCGACCACGACGAGGAAATCGCCGCCATCGAAGCGGACATCGAGGGCTTGGAGGGAGAACTCGAAGACTCGGACATCCCGGAACTCACGAGCGAAGCCGACGAAATTCGAGACGAGATCGACGACCTCGAAGACCGGCTGGACGACCTCGATGGGGAGTTGAACGAACTCCAGCTCGAAAAGCAGTACGCCGAGGAGTCAATCGAAGAGCTGCACGAAAGGATCGAAACCGCCCAGAATCGCAAGGCCGAGGGCGAAGGGCGCATCGACGACCTCGAAGGGAAAATCGACGAACAGGACGAGAGACTCGTCGAGCGCGAGGCGGCGGTCGCCGACCTCGAAGACGAACTCGCCGACCTCAAGGACGAACGCGGCGAATTGAAGGACGACCTCGCCGAGGCGAAGGAGGCGCGCGACGACCAGCGCGAGACGGTCAACGAGGTCGAAAGCGAACTGGAGAGCCTCCGCGAGCGCCAGGAGCGTTTGGAGTGGGAGATCGACGAACTCGAATCGGTCGTCGGCGAGTACGACCCCGAGGAGATTCCCGACCACGAGGAGGTCGAGAGCGAGATTTCCCGACTCGAAGACGAAATGGAAGGGTTGGAGCCAGTCAACATGCTCGCCATCGACGAGTACGATACCGTCGAGTCCGACCTCGACGACCTCACCGACAAGAAGGCCACCCTGACCGACGAGCGCGACGGCATCGAGGAGCGCATCGACTCCTACGAGGCTCAGAAGAGACAGACGTTCATGAAGTCGTACGAAGCCATCAACGAGCAGTTCGAGTCCATCTTCGAGCGCCTGTCTGCGGGGTCCGGTACTCTTCATTTGGAGGACGAAGAGGACCCCTTCGAGGGCGGGCTGACGATGAAGGCCCAGCCGGGCGACAAGCCGATTCAACGGCTCGATGCGATGTCCGGCGGCGAGAAATCGCTGACCGCGCTCGCGTTCATCTTCGCCATCCAGCGCCACAACCCCGCGCCGTTCTACGCGCTCGACGAAGTGGACGCCTTTCTGGATGCAGCCAACGCCGAGCGAGTGGGCGAGTTGGTCGACGAACTCGCTTCCGAGGCGCAGTTCATCGTGGTGAGCCACCGCTCGGCGATGCTCGAACGTTCGGAGCGGGCTATCGGCGTGACGATGCAGGGCGACAACGTCTCGGCGGTGACGGGTATCGACCTCGGACAGGGGGTGCCCGCCGATGACTGATTCGGATGCGGCCGCCGCGGAGAGCGGCGAGGACGAGGAGGTCGAACCGGTCGAGTTGCTCGTCAGGCTCGCCGAGGAGGGCGAGATCGAGCCGTGGGACATCGACGTAGTGGAGGTCACCGACGCCTTTCTCGCCCGCCTCGACGCCGCCGACCTCCGTACCTCTGGCCGGGCACTCTTTTACGCGAGTGTCCTCCTGCGGATGAAAAGCGAGGCGCTGCTCGAATCGGACGAGCAGGACGAGCCGGAACCCGAGCCGTGGGAAGAGGGCTACGAGGAACCGCCCGACGAGTTCGGCCCGGACCCCGTGGCCGCGCTCGAAGACGAGATGGACCGCCGGCTCGACCGCAAACAGGCGAGGGGCACGCCCGAGACGCTCGACGAACTCGTGCGCGAACTCCGGGAGGCCGAACGCGATTCGTGGTGGAAGGAGTCGAGAACCTACGACACGAGCGGGTCGCCGAAGGGATTTCAACGGGGAACGCAGACGCTGGATTACCGCTCGGGCGACGACGTTCGCGTGGACGACGAACCCACTGAAGCCGACGTGACTGGTACGGCTCACGGCGAGGACATCGAGTCCATCATCGCCGACGTTCAACGGGTGCTCCGCAAGCAGTACGACGCCGGGCGCGAGGAGGTGCTGTATGCCGAAATCAGTGGTTCAGGAGGCTCGCGCGTCGAGACGTTTTTGGCGGTTCTCTTCCTCTCCCATCGCGGCCACGTCCGCCTCCAGCAGGACGAGCTATTTGGGGACCTCTGGATACAGAACCCGAACGCGGTATCGGGACCGACCGAGGCGATTGCGGACTGAGAGCGCGGCATGCGACCGTGTTTCGAAGTAGCGTTATCAGTCAGGGGATGCGTGATAGCCCATGACCGACCCGTTCGGCCGCGCCATCCGTGATTTTCACAGGGATGAACAGGACGAACCCCTCATTCAGCGCGACGGCGAATGGGCGCGCGAGCATCCCGTCGGGGCGTTCTATTTCGGTGATTTCGACCCCGGCGACGACCGCAGCGAGTTCATCACCTCGTGGGTCGATGGCCCGCTGCTCGACATGGGTGCGGGCGCGGGACGCGACACGCTCCACCTCCAGGAGCGCTACGAGACGGTCGCCATCGAGGTGAGCGACCATCTCGTGGAGACGATGAACGAGCGCGGCGTCCACGACGCCCGTCGTGCCGATATGTTCGCGCTTCGCGACATGTTCGAGCGCGACCGCTTCCGGTCGGCGTTCGCGTGGGGCACGCAGGTCGAGCTTGCCGGCTCGATGCAGGGTCTTCGGGAGTTTCTCGACGACCTCGCGTCCGTCACCACCCCGGAGGGAACGGCGACGTTCGACTGCTATGACCCTGCCCGAATCGACGGCGAGGAGATGCTCGGCTACCGGGCCGACCCCGCGCCCGGACTCGCCCATCGCGTGATGCATTTCGAGTACGAGGGCGACGTCGGCGAGACGCTGCTGTTTCGGCTGTTCGGTCCCGACCGACTTCGAGAGGCGGTATCCGGTACCGACTGGAACGTCGCCGCATGCAGATACGATGCTGTCGACTCGCCTCACTATCAGGTAGCGTTGGCGAAATAGCCGAAATCGTGCCGCCGTAACGCGGATATCCCGAGATGCGCTGCTCGAAGTATTCCCCGCCACCGGCGAAAGGTTCATACCAACGTAAGTCATACGTTGTCGTGGACCATGACACCCGAACGCATCAAGGAGCGGCTGGACGAGACCGACGGTCGGGTCGATATCGAGGCGTTCGTCACGGCGCTCGAATACGTCCGCGACGACGGGCGGTCGTGAGGCGGTAGCCAGCAACGCCGGACCACGAGCTAGCGTCGATACTGGCTGGTGTGGAAGCCAGTCGTCGAAATTCTTCTTTCGCGTTCGCCGTTCAGACGTCCTCGGTCTGCCGGTCGTCGTGAGGGCCCTCCTCGATTTCCTCGACGACCTTGTCACAGAATGCATCGAGGTCGTCGGGGTTGCGGCTGGTGACGAGTCCCTCGTCGACGACGACTTCCTCGTCGACCCACTCACCGCCCGCGTTGCGGATGTCGGTTTCGAGACTGTGGTAGGAGGTCAGCCGTCGGCCGTCGACGACATCGGCCTCGACAAGCGTCCACGGGCCGTGGCAGATGACACAGAGCGGTTTCTCGGTTGCGAAGAAGTCGTGGATGAACGCTACCGGTTCGTCCTGTCCGCGGAGGGTGTCCGCGCCGACGGTCCCGCCGGGAACGACGAGACCGTCGTAGTCCTCGACGCTGGCCTCCGCGAACGTTTTCTCTATCTCGTAGGAATCGCCCGGTTCGAGGTCATTGTTCACCGTTTGGGCCTCGCCGGTCTCGGTGCCGAGAACGTCAACGCTGGCCCCGGCGTCCTCGACGGCTTCTTTCGGTTCGGTGAACTCGGCCTCCTCGCTGCCGCGTTGGGCGAGCACGATGCCGACCGTCTTGCCTTCGAGTGCGTCTGCCATGCTGTGGGTCGAACGGTCGTTCGGGTACTGAACGTTGGGCTTGCTACCGCAACGCGGTCAGTCGAGGTACTCGTCGGCGAGCAGCCCGACGCGCTCTCTGGTTTCGTCGGGAATCGCTTCGCTCGGGGTGTTGATTGCGCCGTCGAGCGCGTGCTCGCAGTCACACGCGCGCTCGTCGGGCATCGTCTCGATGGCGTTTCCGATAGTGGCGTTGATGCGCTCCTCGTTCGCGGCGGCGTTTTCGAGCACCTCCTCCAGACTCACCTCGCTGTCCTCCTTCCAGACGTCGTAGTCGGTGATGCCGGCGACGGTCGCATAGCAGAGTTCGGCCTCGCGGGCGAGTTTCGCCTCCGGAATCGCGGTCATCCCGACGATGTCCCAGCCCTGTGCGCGGTAGAACTCGCTTTCGGCTCGGGTGGAATACTGCGGCCCCTCGATACAGACGTAGGTTCCGCCCCGCTCGACGCCCTCGTCCGCCCCGGTCCTTTCGTCGGCCGATTCGGCAGCGTCGGCGAGATGCGTACTCATGTGTGGGCAGTACGGCTCGGCGAAGCCCATGTGGACGACCATGCCATCACGGAAAAACGAATACTCGCGGTGGCGCGTCCGGTCGAAGAGCTGGTCGGGCACGACCAGCGTCCGCGGCGGGAGGTCCTCGCGCAGGCTGCCGACGGCGTTGGTCGCGAGGACACGCTCGACGCCGAGGTCCTTCAGGGCATAGATGTTCGCCCGGTAGGGCACGTCGGTCGGGGAGTGTTCGTGGTTCGGACCGTGCCGCGGGAGGAAGGCGACCTCCCTCCCATAGACTTCGCCGACCGTGATGGGACCGCTCGGCGCACCGAAGGGTGTTCCGACGTGCTCTTCGCGCTCCTCGTCGAGGTCGAGCGCCTCGTAGACCCCGCTGCCGCCGATGAGACCGATCATGCTTCCTCCAGCAGCCGCCACTCGTCGCCGTCGCGCTCGACGATTCCCCGTCTGTGCATCTCCGCGAGCACCTCGTTCATCCTGTTGGGCTGGGCGATCTCCATCTCGATGCGGTCGATGCCGTGATGTTCGGCGAGCAAGCGCCGTATCTCCTCGGTTCCCACGGTCGTATCGGGGTCCAACACGCCGCTCACGAGGTCGGTCATGTCCTCGATGAAGTTCCACGGATAGACCACCCACGTCCAGCTGTCGAGATGCTCGCCGACGTAGTCGGGTTCGAACTCGCTCGTGCCCAGCAGTTGGACGGTCGCGGTGCGAACGTCACTGGGATTGCGGTCGATCACGTACTCGTGGGCGCGCTCGATGCTCCCTCCTGTGTCGGCGATGTCGTCGATGATGAGGACGTCCTTGCCCTCGACCGACCCCTCGGGCATCGGATAGCGGATTTCGGGTTCACCACTCTTGGCAGCGGTGCCGACGTAGTGTTCCATCTTCAGGCTCGTGAGGTCGTCGAGTCCGAGGAAGTCACAGAGACAGCGCCCGGCGAACCAGCCGCCGCGAGCGAGCGCGACGACGACCTCGGGTTCGAAATCGGTGCGTCTGACCTGATCGGCGACCGCCCGACAGCGGCCGTAGATGTACTCCCAGTTGGTGACGGTGCAGGTGAAATCATCGCGCTCGGACATGGCTCGATTGGGAGGGATGGGGCCACCCGTTAAGTCGTTGTGCTCCATGCGTGCGATGTGCCATCGCTTCCCGCGAACCTCGGTGGTTCGGAACCTTCTTTATCGACGTTCGTGATTGTACGTCCAAGATGGCTGTACTCTGGCTGGACGAGGTTGGCAAGGACGACATCGACGCTGTCGGCGGGAAGGGGGCGTCGCTGGGCGAACTCGCCGGTGCCGGCCTGCCCGTCCCGCCGGCCTTCGTCGTCACGGCCGGAACCTACCGCTCGTTCATCGAGGAGACCGGCATCGACGACGCGCTGTTCGATGCCGTCGACGTCGACCCCGACGATTCGAGCGCGCTCGCCGCCGCCCAAGCCGAAGCCGAGGACCTCATCCTCGGCACCGAGATGCCCGAGGAGCTGCGCGAGGAGATCCTCGACACCTACGGAAACCTCGATGACGGTGAGGCGTTCGTCGCGGTCCGCTCGTCGGCGACCGCCGAGGACCTGCCCGACGCCTCGTTTGCGGGCCAGCAGGAGACCTTTCTGAACGTCACAGGGGAAAACCTCGTCCAGCGGGTCAAGGAGTGCTGGGCCTCGCTGTTCACCCAGCGAGCGATCTACTACCGCGAACAGCAGGGATTCGCTCACCGGGACGTGGACATCGCGGTCGTCGTCCAGCGGATGGTCGACGCCGAGAAGTCGGGCGTGATGTTCACCTCCCATCCCTCGACCGGTGCGCCCGAACTCATCGTCGAGGCCGCGTGGGGTCTCGGCGAGGCGGTCGTCGCGGGCGAGGTCTCGCCGGACAACTACGTCGTCGACCGCGGGAGCCACGACCTCGATTCCGTCACCGTTGCCGACAAGAAGACGATGTGCGTCAAGGACCCCGAAACGGGTGAAACGACGATGGTCGACGTCCCCAGCGAGAAGCGCGAGACACAGGTGCTCGACGGGGACGAACTCGGTAGTCTGGTCGATATCGGCGAACAGGTCGAGGACCACTACGGCGAGCCACAAGACGTGGAATGGGCGATCTTCGACGGCGACGTCTATATGCTCCAGTCGCGACCCATCACGACCATCGCCGACGACGAACCCGAGCAGGCGAGTGCCGCCAACGGTGGTGATGCGTCCGAATCGAACGAAGACGTGTTGCTCACGGGGCTTGGCGCGAGTCCCGGCATCGCCAGCGGGGCGGTGGCGGTCGTCGACCAGTTGGACCAGTTGGACAAGGTCGGCGAGGGTGACATCATCGTGACCGAGATGACGACCCCCGACATGGTGCCGGCGATGAAGCGCGCGAGCGGCATCGTCACCGACGAGGGTGGAATGACCTCCCACGCGGCCATCGTCTCCAGAGAGCTTGGCGTCCCGGCCGTGGTCGGCTCACAGAGCGCGACGAGCACGCTCTCGGACGGCCGTCGCATCACTATCGACGGCGACAAGGGCACCATCCGCGAGGGCGAAGTCAGCGATGGCGAGCGCGACGCCGTCGAGGAGGTCCGCCCGCAGTCGCCGGTCAAGCCGATGACCGCCACGGAAGTCAAAGTAAATGTCTCGATTCCCGAGGCCGCCGAACGCGCGGCCGCGACCGGTGCCGACGGCGTGGGGCTGCTGCGGATGGAGCACATGATTCTCTCGACGAGCAAAACTCCAGAAAAATATATCGCCGACCACGGCGAGGAGGCCTACATCGAGGAGATCGTCGAGGGGATTCGCGGGGTTGCCGAGGAGTTCTACCCGCGACCGGTGCGGGTGCGCACCCTCGACGCCCCCACTGATGAGTTCCGCCAACTGGAGGGCGGCGGCGACGAACCCGACGAACACAATCCGATGTTGGGCTATCGGGGCATCCGGCGCAGCCTCGACAGGCCCGACGTGTTCATCCACGAACTCGAAGCCTTCCGGCAGCTCTACGGGATGGGCTACGACAACGTCGAAGTCATGTTCCCGCTCGTGAACGACGTCGAGGACGTGATTCAGGCGCGGAACCTCATGGAGGAGGCGGGCATCGACCCCGACAAACGGTCGTGGGGCGTGATGGTCGAGACGCCCGCCTCGGCGCTGTGTATCGAAGAGATGGCCGACGCCGGTATCGACTTCGCCTCCTTCGGCACCAACGACCTCACCCAGTACACCTTAGCTGTGGACCGGAACAACGGACAGGTCGCCGACCGCTTCGACGAACTCCATCCCGCAATCCTCGAACTCATCGGTCGAACCATCGAGACCTGCCGCGAGAACGACGTCGCCACCAGCATCTGCGGGCAGGCCGGCTCGAAACCCGAGATGGTGCAGTTCCTCGTCAACGAGGGCGTCTCCTCGATTTCGGCGAACATCGACGCCGTGCGCGACGTCCAACACGAGGTCAAACGCGTCGAGCAGAAGCTCGTCCTCGACACGGTCAGGTGACGGTTCGACTCCGATGGTCACTACCGCGCGATACCGGACAGGAGACACGACGGGTACGGTGGGCTTCCAGTCATAACCATGCAGCAGGCCACGCCACAGGACTTCTCGCGTGTACTCTCCTCGATGTGTACGGAGCCACATCCGGACGCGCGGGCGGCCGCAGAACGCTTTCTCGCGACCAATCCCGGCGACCCCGCTACCTACGAAACGGTCGCCGATATCGAGCGCAGCGTCGTCGAAACGCTCGGCGAACTCGCTGGACTCGAAGAACCAGCCGGATACGTCACCAGCGGCGGGAGCGAGGCGAACATCCAAGCGCTGCGCATCGCGCGCAATCGCGCCGACACGGATGACCCGAACGTGGTCGCGCCCGAAAGCGCCCACTTCAGTTTTCACAAGGCCGCCGGCGTGCTCGGTCTCGAACTCCGCACCGCACCGCTCGATGACGACCTCCGGGCGAACGTCACGGCGATGGCCGAACTCGCCGACGCCGATACGGTCGCGGTCGTCGGCGTCGCCGGCAGCACCGAATACGGGCGTGTGGACCCGATTCCAGCGATTGCGACGCTCGCCGAGGAGGCCGGGGCGCTCTGTCACGTCGATGCGGCGTGGGGCGGCTTTCACCTGCCCTTCACCGACCACGAGTGGAACTTCGCCCATGCACCTATCGACACGATGACCATCGACCCGCACAAGTTAGGGCGGGCGGTCGTGCCGGCGGGCGGATTGCTCGCGCGGAAAGGTGAATTGCTCGATGCGCTCGCCGTCGAAACACCATACCTCGAATCGCGCTCGCAGGCGACGCTGACGGGCACGCGCAGCGGGGCGGGCGTGGCGAGTGCTCGTGTCGCGCTGGACGCCCTGTGGCCCGATGGCTACCGCGAGCAGGCGGCGCGCGGGCAGGCGAACGCCGACTGGCTCGCCACCGAACTCGAAGCGCGCGACTATTCGGTCGTCGACCCCGAACTGCCGCTGGTCGCCGTTGACGTTCCTGGCGGGGAGTTCGACGCGCTCAGAGGGAGGGGATGGCGGATTTCACGCACCGGAACAAACGAGCTGCGTGTGGTCTGCATGCCACACGTCACCCGTGAGGTCCTCGAATCGTTCCTCGACGACCTCGACCGAGTACGGTAACACTTAGAAGGCGGACGCGACCATCGGCGGTCGTGACGCTCCCCTCCTCGGCAGTCGCTACGTGCTCGACGGCCGCGTTCCTGTCCACACCGCTCCAACTGGGTGGAATCGAAAGCGCCGTCGAGACCGCGACGGGTCCCCTCGGATTGGTCATCATCGCGGCGTACTCGTTTCTCATCGCTATCGTCCTGCCGCTGCCGAGCGAGATCGTCCTCGCCGCACCCCTGAACCTCGGCCTGCCCGAAATCGTCGACCTCGCGCTCATCGTACTCGTCAGCGGTGCCGCAAAGGCCGCCGGCAGCGTCGTCGCCTTTCGAATCGGCCACGAAGCCAAACGCCAGTCCGGACCAGTTATCGACCGCCTCCGCGACTCCCGGTTCGACATCGTCGAGTGGTCCGAGCGCCGAACCGTCCAGATTGCCCGCGAGTACGGCTACATCGGGCTCGCACTCGCGCTGATGGTCCCGTTTTTTCCCGATACGCTCTCGATCTATGCCTTCACCGTCCTCGAAGAGAACTACGTGAAGTTCGCCGCCGCCACCTTCGTCGGTAGCATGGGCCGGCTGTTGCTCGTCGCGGGCGTGCTCGCGCCGTTTTTCTCGCTGTTCGGCATCTGACCCGCCAACGGAACTGCTCACCGACGGAAAGCGGCGGGCTTTAGGCCCGCATCACGATATCGAGGGGTATGAGCCACGAGGAGTTCCCCACCGAGAACCCGGCGGTCGTCACCTGCGGGCTGCCGTACGCCAACGGCGACCTGCACGTGGGCCACCTCAGGACCTACGTCGGCGGCGACGCCTTCGCGCGCGCACTCGAAACACTCGGCCAACGGACGGCGTTCGTCTCGGGGTCTGACATGCACGGCACTCCTGTGGCGGTCAACGCCTGGGAGGAGGGCGTCACGCCCGAGGAGTTCGCGCTGCGCCACCACGAGAAATACCGGAAGACCTTCCCGAAGTTCGATGTCGAGTTCGACAACTACGGCCACACGGCCGAGGACACGAACGTCGAGCTCACCCAGCAGTTCGTCCGCGAACTCGACGATGGCGGGTACATCTACGAGCAAGAAATCGAGGTCGCGTGGGACCCCGCAGAGGACCAACCTCTTCCCGATAGATACGTCGAGGGGACCTGTCCGTACTGTGGCGCACGCGCTCGCGGCGACGAGTGCGACGAGGGCTGTGGCCGCCATCTCGAACCCGGCGAAATCGAAGACCCCACGAGCGCCATCACGGGCAACCCGGCCGAATACCGCACCCGCGAGCACAAGTTCCTGCGCCTCTCGGAGTTTCAGGACTACTTGGGCGAATTCATCGACCGGATGGAGGGGACGGCGAACGCGAAGAACCAGCCCCGCGAGTGGATCGAGGGCGAGCTACAGGACTGGTGCATCACCCGTGATCTGGATTGGGGCATCGAGTATCCCGGCGAAGAGGACCTCGTGTTGTACGTGTGGGTCGATGCGCCAATCGAGTACGTGTCGAGTACGAAACAGTACACCGAGCGCGTCGGCAGCGAGGAGTTCGACTGGGAGCAGGCGTGGCAAGACGACGGCGAGTTGGTTCACGTCATCGGACGGGACATCATCCAGCATCACACCGTGTTCTGGCCCGCAATGCTTCGGGGAGTTGACTATCAGGAGCCGCGGGCGGTACTCGCAAGCGGGTTCGTCAACCTCGACGGCAAGGGGTTTTCCACCAGCCGGAACCGTGCGGTCTGGGTCGACGACTACCTCGACGAGGGGTTCGACACCGACCTCTATCGCTACTACATCATGACTGGAAGCGGCTTCCAGCAGGACATCGACTTCTCGTGGGAACGGTTCGCCGAGCGGGTCAACGGCGAACTCGTCGGCACGGTGGGCAACTTCCTCTATCGGTCGCTGCTCTTTGCCCACCGCAATTATGGAGGAACGCCCGACGGCGAGGTGAGCGAGGAGGTGCGCGAGCGCATCGAGGACGC
The DNA here is from genome assembly GCF_051195015.1 of Halococcus sp. AFM35. Classification (NCBI taxonomy): domain Archaea; kingdom Methanobacteriati; phylum Methanobacteriota; class Halobacteria; order Halobacteriales; family Halococcaceae; genus Halococcus; species Halococcus sp. AFM35. Next base: position 22,282 of record NZ_JBNTJU010000005.1, on the reverse strand, counting down.
GATGGACGACTTCCGAGATGGCGTCAACGACTACTCCGTGCGGGCGGTCGCCAACGCGGCCGTCGAGCTCGCGGGGTTCGGCAACGAGTACATCCAGCGCCACGAGCCGTGGAACGCCGAGGACCCAGAGCGCGCACAGGTCATCTGCGACTGCGTGCAGCTCTCGAAGGCCGTCACGGTGCTCGCCGAACCCGTGATGCCCGGCATGGCCGCACGGCTCTGGAGCCAACTCGACGAGGGTGGGTCGGTCCACGATGTCGCCCTCGATGCGGCGCTCGACGCACCGCCCGTGGAATTCGACGCTCCCGAGGAGCCGTTCGAGCGCATCGACGACGAACGCGTCGCGGAGCTGAACGAGAAGCTAGAAGCACAGATCGCCGCCGCGAGCGACGGCGAGGGGGGCGATGGGGACGACACCGCCGGGGGCGAGCACGCCGACCACGAAGCGCTCGTCGACGAGCGCATCGGCTTCGATGAGTTTCAAGACCTCGATATTCGGGTAGGGAAAGTCCTCACCGCCGAGGGTATCGACGGCGCGGACGACCTCGCGCGACTTGAGGTCGATCTCGGTGTCGAAACCCGGCAAATCGTCGCCGGCATCAAGCAACTGCACGACCTCGACGGTTTGGCGGGAGAGCGGGTGGTCGTGTTGGCGAACATCGAGAAGACGGAACTGTTCGGCGTCGAAAGTAACGGAATGGTGCTCGCCGCTGGCGACGAAGCGGACCTGCTGAGGACCCACGGCGACAGCCCCCCTGGGACCAAAATTCGTTGAGGCGGCGGCAGCCATTTCCGGCTGGAAACCGACGAACGGGTATGGCGGACGATTGGAAATACGCCGTCGAGGACTTCGAGGACGGCGACGAGAGTACGGACGAAGGACGCGCGACCGATGTCTTCGGCGAGGGCGGTCCGGGCGACCTCGAACCGGGCTCGCCCTCGTTCGAGAACGCTGTCTTCGTGTTGGTCGGCATCGCCATCGCGCTGGTGGTCGTCCTCGGTATCTAATACTGTCGGACAGAACTGATCGAGAACCCGCTACACGAAAATTCTCTCGTTGTCGTGGATTCTCGAAATCCGACCTTCACGCATTTCTGTCCGACAGTATAACACACCCAACAGTTAATCCCGCTGCGGGCTAACGGATGACCATGACGCTGGCACTCGGTGGCTCGCTTTCGGCCGCCCCGGTCCTCCAGATGGCCGACCTCCTCTTGGAGCAGCTGCCGCTGGTGCTCGTCGTCGCCGGTCTCGGATTGATGGGTGCCGAGGCGCTCGCGCCCGGCGCGCACTTCGTCGTGCTCGGGGTCGCGCTGCTGTTCGCCGGACTGGTCGGGCTGGTCCTCGGGAGTTTTCTCGGGCCGGTCGTGCTCGCGGTCGTCCTCTCGGTGCTCGTGCTCGCAAGCGGCGCGGGAGCCTTCTATGGCTACCGCGAACTCGACCTCTATGGCGGGAAAGGAGCCGGCAAGACGAGCGATTCGGCCGCCCTCAAGGGTAAAACTGGACACGTGACCGAGCGCGTAACCCGCACTGGTGGCGAGGTGAAACTCGATGCGGGCGGGTTCAACCCCTACTACAGCGCCCGCGCGCTCGACGGCGAGATTCCCGAAGGCGAACCCGTGATGGTGACCGACCCCGGCGGCGGCAACGTCCTCACCGTCGAGGCGCTTTCGACTGTGGAGGACGACATCGACCGCGCGCTCGCCCGCGGCCGCGAAACCGACGACCCCGAACGCGAAACCGCCTGACTCTCGGCCGAAGTCTTATGTTCCCAACATCCGAACTCAAGATAGATGACACTCGTTCCGCTACAGGCCCTCGCGTTCGCCCCTGCCATCGTGGTGTTGTTGGTCCTGGCGCTTGCGATAATCACCGTCTACAGCGCCATCGAAATCGTCAACGCCTACGAGAAGCGCGCGCTGACAGTATTGGGCGACTACCGCAAGCTCCTCGAACCCGGCATCAACTTCGTGCCACCCTTCGTCAACAAGACCTACCCGTTCGATATGCGGACCCAGACCCTCGACGTTCCCCGACAGGAAGCCATCACGCGCGACAATTCACCGGTGACGGCGGACGCGGTGGTCTACATCAAGGTGATGGACGCGAAGAAGGCCTTCCTCGAAGTCGATGACTACAAACGCGCGGTCTCGAACCTCGCCCAGACGACGCTGCGGGCAGTCTTGGGTGACATGGACTTGGACGACACGCTGAGCAAGCGCCAGGAGATCAACGGCCGCATCCGGAAGGACCTGGACGAGCCGACCGACGAGTGGGGCGTCCGCGTCGAATCGGTCGAAGTACGGGAAGTCAACCCCTCGGCGGACGTCCAGCAGGCGATGGAACAACAGACGAGCGCCGAACGCAAACGCCGGGCGATGATCCTCGAAGCACAGGGTGAACGCCGCAGCGCCGTCGAGAGCGCCGAAGGTGAGAAACAATCGAACATCATCCGCGCACAGGGTGAAAAGCAGAGCCAGATACTCGAAGCGCAGGGTGATGCGGTTTCGACAGTGTTGAGAGCGAAATCAGCCGAGTCGATGGGCGAGCGCGCGGTCATCGACAAGGGAATGGAGACGCTCGAATCCATCGGTCAGGGCGAGTCGACGACGTTCGTCCTGCCACAGGAACTCTCCTCAATGCTCGGCCGGTACGGCAAACATCTGACCGGCAGCGACGTCAAGGAGGACGGTCAGGACCTCGACAGTCTGGACTTCGACGAGGAGACGCGCGAACTCATCGGTCTCGACGACATCGACGAGATCATCGGCAACATCGACCAGGAGGCCGAACTCGACGTTGAGGAGATGGAACAGGAGGCCGAAGCCATCAAGACCGGTGAAGCGACCACTGATATCCAAGACCCCGACGAAGTCATCGCCGAGATGGACGCCGACGAGAGCATCGAGGGCAGCAAATCGATGGAGGGACCATCGGTCACGGACGAGGACGAGGGCGAACTCGAACCGGAGACGAACTGAGTCGGGCCGAAGGGGTTTTACGGTCGTTTCCCGCATGGTGAGCAATGGGCGACCGCGAGGTCGATGAGGAACGGCGGGCGACGCTCCGGCGAGTCGCCGCGCTGGGGGCGGTCGGACCGTTCGCCAGCCTCGCCGAGGACGACAGCGAGGTTCGGGAGTCCATCGCGGGCTATCTCGCGGCCACGCCGGGCGCACACTTCTCGAAGATCCGCGACGACCTCGAACTGGCCACCGGCGAGACCCAACACCACCTCAAGCGACTCGAACGGCAGGGAACGGTCGAGAGCCACCGCGACGGTGATTATCGACGGTACTTCCCGGCCCGCGAGTTCGACGACTTCGAGCGAGTCGCCCTCGGCTTCCTCCGCCGCGAGACGCCACGGGGAATGGTCATCGCGTTACTGCGGGACAGCGAACCGAGTGCGAGCGAGCTCGCCACCAAGCTGGGGGTGTCGCGGCCGACGGTGAGCAAACACGCCGCCGACCTCGACACGGCGGGCCTGCTCGAACGCGAGGGCGGCTACACGCTCGTGCGCCCGGAACGCCTGTTGACGCTGCTGGTGGGGTATGCCGACTCCTTCGACGCCGCAGCGGTCGAGTTCGCCCGCGAGGCCGACCGACTCATCAGCGTCGAGTCGTGACTACTGGGTAACCTTCCACGTCGTGCTGGAGGAGTACCCCCACTTCTCGACCGAGAGCACTCCGTCCATGTTCCGGATGGCGTTCATGTTCGTCCCGACCTCCTTCGGGGATAGCCCGAGCGCATCGCCGATGAGCCGGGATTTGAAGTAGGTCTGCGTGTCGGCGTGCTCGCGGAGATAGTCGAGAATGCGGCGCTGTTTCTCGCTGAGTGCTGGCATCGTCGCGGTGCGTGCGGCCATACCTGGTCCAACGCAAGCGCCACACATAGTGAGTTTGGTGTGATAGGGTAATTCGTGCGCTGTCGGCCGATTTCGTCTGTTTTCACGAGTCCAGCCATCCCACAGTCACCCGTCAGCGTCCGTTCGAATCGGCGAGTAGTATGGATGGGTACGACGCGAGCGGGCGGTAGGTCTTTATTTCTCGGCCACAGTAACCGGGATGGAGGACTACGTGATGGAAATCTCTGATAAGCTCCTGTGTCTGTTCAACGCCGACGTCACCGAATCCGAGGACACCTACACCGTCGAGGTGCCGCGCCGCGAGGTCGAGACCGGTTCGATAGAGCCGGGCGAGACCTATCGGGTGGCGCTCGTCTCGCGCGAACCGACCGAGGAAGCGAGCAGCTCGCGCTCGCGGCCGAGCACGCCCTCCTCGGAGCCACAGCCACCGGTGGACATCGGCGAGATGCGCTACGTCGAGGTCGAGGACATCGGCAAACAGGGCGACGGCATCGCCCGCGTCGAACGTGGCTACGTCATCATCGTCCCCGGTGCCGAGATCGGCGAGCGCGTCAAGGTCGAAGTCACCGAGGTGAAATCGAACTTCGCGGTGGGCGAAATCATCGAACAGTAGTACCTTTTTACTGCGGGAATCGCGCGCCTCCGGCGCGCTCAACCCCTTGCAAAAAGCTACGGTGAAAACTCCCGCTCGCAAACCGCGCGAGCGGTGTTCTCGTGAACGACCGCAGGGAGTGAGCGAGAGCCAGAGAGACGCGAAGCGTCTCTCGTGAACCGCGCTCGCTTCGTTCGCGCGGATGCCGACACTCTCCGCAACCGCCCTGCAAACCGCACAGCACCGCGGAAGCCCTCGCTCACTCCGTTCGCTCGCCCTTCATCCGCCAAGGAACCGCAGCCACACCGCCGCTGCCGCAACCGCCAACCGCACCGCTGGCGCGGCCGGCAGCTAGTCGTCAATCGACGTTCCGTCCGGGCGTTTCGCGCCCTCGGAGTCGTGGACGACGACTTCGCCGATATCGGGATTCGTGGGTTCGTAGCGCTCGCTGACGGCGATGGCCTCTTCGAGTTCCCGAATCGCCCGCTCTTTGAGCGCACCGGCCAGCTCCTCGGCGTCGTCCCGACCCATGTCGCGCCCGAGACCCTCACACTCGTGGGCGCGCACGCTTCCCACTCGGTCGACTGCCTCGCCCATCGGCTGATTCGTCCCATCGAGCGCGACGCTGAACGGATAGGTCCGGCAGATGAGCGGTCGGTCCTCGTGGACGGTACACGCCCCGACGCCGTCTTCCTCGGCGTAGAAGGTGCAATCGCCGCAGCCATCGGTTTCGAGCGCCCACTCGAAGGTCTCGCCCTCCACACCATCCGGGCCGTCATTCAATCCATAGGGCATCGGCCGGGCGACATCTCTCCAGTCGTAGTCGGTGGTGTCCTGCAACTCGCGCACCTCGTCGGGGAACACCGTCGCGGTGTGCTCTTCGCGTCCGTCCGCACTCTCCGCCGCCTTGCAGCAGGCCCCACAGCGCGTACACTCGAAGCCGATGTCCTCGATGGCGTCGGCCAGCATCCCCGTATCGAGGTCGCGCGCACGGGCGAGTTCGTCCTCGAAGCTCACAGCCTCACTCGTGTCCGCCCCGCAAAAAGGCCGTCGTCAGATACTCGCGCGCTCGCCGTCCCATTCGACTCGCCCCTCGACGGCGAGCTTTTCGAGGTGGGCTTCGACCGTGCGCTCGGCCAGTTTTCGTACTCCCGAGAGGTCCTTCCCGTAAGCTCTGTCTGTTATCGCAGCGACCGTCCGCGCGCCCTCGCGTACCGCCCGCAGCACCGCCCGCTCGCGGCGCAATCGGTGGGAAATCAGTCGTTCCACCACACCCCGAGGTTCGTCGATGACCGGGCCGTGGCCCGGATACAGCCGCGTCGGATTCCGGGCGTGGAGCCGGCGGAGTGCGGTGAGATAGCCACGCATATCCCCGTCGTCACTCCCCACGACGACGCTGCCCTCCGCGACCGCGAGGTCACCGACCAGCATCCCTCCATCGGCGGTGAGCGCGACGTGGTCGGGTGCGTGCCCCGGCGTTGCGAGCACCTCGACGGTTCCATCGTCGGTCTCGATGCGGGTTCCCGGCCCGAACAGCCGGTCCGGGGAAACGCCGGTCGCGCGCTCGAAACGTTCCTCGTAGCCGGCGCGCGCCCAGACGGTCGCGCGGTCGGCGTAGGCGGCGACGCCGCCCACGTGGTCGGGATGGGTGTGGGTCACGAGCAGGTGTTCGACGTCGTCGAGCGCCCCATCGAGCGGTGGTGTTTCTGCCGCCGGGTCGACGAGCAGCGCGTGCTCGTGCCCGATGAGATAGGTGTTCGTCTCGCCGCCGGGTGCGGCCGTCCTCACAGAAACGGGGATTTGCGTCGGGTTCACACCGGCAAACGTCGGTCGCGGGTGAAAAGAACGGTTACTGGTTCAGGAAGTAGACCTGCTTTCTCGCGTCGCGGAAGCTGTAGCGCGAGCCGACGAGGTCGTCGTCTTCGAGCCTGTTGAGCGCGTAGCGCACGGTTCTATCGGGCAGGAGCGATTCGTCGGCGAGCTGGCCCTGTGAGAGCGGCGTCTCGGATTCGAGCACCTTGGCGACGAGCTTCGCGCTCGGTGGTAGTTCGCGCAGACGTTCGCGGAACTCGGTCTCGCTGAGCGGGTCGTCGGGCTGTGAGCGGTCCGTGGTAGCACTCATATCCACTCCTCGCCGATACGCCGTGGTAAAACTTGCCCATGTATGCGAATGTATACTATCATCGCATGAGTGAATACATACGTCCTTATATTTCACGGCACAACCGCTTTTCCCGTGGCCGGTCTGGTGGGGATATGGAATCGATACCCGAGGAGTACCACGACCTCTTCGAGCGCGAGACGTTCGCACACTTCGCCACGATGATGCCCGATGGCACGCCACAGGTGACGCCGGTATGGGTCGATTACGACGTCGATGCCAATCGCGTGCTCGTCAACACCGCCCGCGGCCGGCGAAAGGAGAAGAACGTGAGTCGAAACCCGAAGGTGAGCCTCTCGATGGTCGACCCCGAGAACCCCTATCGGTTCGTCTCGGTTCGCGGTGAGGTCGACGAACTCACCGAGGAGGGTGCGGTCGAGCACATCAACGCCCTCGCTCGGCGCTACATGGACGTCGAGGAGTATCCCGGTCTCGACGACGAGGAGGGCGCACGGGTCCAGATTCGCATCCGGCCCGCGGCGGTCGCCGCCGGGCAGGGATAGCGCCGTATATCCGTACGGTTTTATTCCTCGGCGGAAAACCGCCGGTAGCGTGAAGGGACAGGAGTGGTATCAGACCGCCGAGGTCGCCGAGGAATACGACTCGAAGCGCTTTTCCGATGGGGGGCGACTCATCGACGAGCGCGAGAAGGAGGCCGTGCTCTCGGCAGTCGGACCCGTCGAGGACAAACACGTCCTCGAAATCGCCTGCGGGACGGGCCGATTCACGACGATGCTCGCCCAGCGCGGCGCGGACATCGTGGGACTCGACATCTCGCCCGCCATGTTGCAGGAGGGTCGCAAGAAATCCCACGCGGCTGGCGTCGCCGACCACCTCGAATTCATGCGCGGCGACGCCGCCCGACTGCCCTTTCCCGACGACCACTTCGAGACCGTGATCGCGATGCGGTTTTTCCATCTCGCCGACACCCCTGCCTCGTTCCTCGCCGAGATGCGCCGCGTCGCGCGCGAGCAGGTCGTCTTCGACACCTTCCGGCGGTTCAGCACCCGCAGCATCTACAACTGGCTGCTCCCGATGGGGTCGCGGCTGTACGCCCGCGTCGAAATCGAGCAGCTGCTCGACGGCGCTGGGCTGCAACTGGCCGGCGAGGAACACGATTTCTTCTTCCCGTACGGACTCTACCGGCAACTCCCTGACGTGATGGCCAACCGCGTGCGCGAACTCGACGAGGCCGTCATCGAGTCGCCGGTCGGCGAGTACGTGGCGTCGGTCTCGTACTGGGATACGCGGCTCAAGGAGTAGTCGACATATCGTGGGGTGCTGTGGCGCGCGGGAACGCGCGAAGTCGTTCGAAAGGCGCGAGCGCCTTTCGTGATGACGAGAGAGCGAAGCTCTCTCGAACCACGCGTGACCCGCGCGAGAGACGACTGAGCGAGCGTAGTGAGCGAAGGAATCGGCTGGGGAGGTGTGTGGTGGCCGCGGAGTGGGCAAGCAGTCGTGCCGTGAGCGAACGAAGCGAGCGAGCGGGCCGAGGAACCTCCGAAGGAGGTGACGAGGCTTTTGGTCCAGGTTTTGCGAGGGAGCGAGAGAGCCGGAGGCGAACGAGCGACCGTAGCAAAAGGTGGGTTTTTATGCCGAGCCGGTCTACCGACTCGGTATGCAGCTCTCGGTGGTCGTGCCGACGCTCAACGGTCGGACACAGCTCGCGGCGTGTCTCGACGCGCTCGCCGCGACGACCCCCGAGAGCGAGGTCGTGGTGGTGAACGGCCCCTCCGCGGACGGCACCACGGGGATGGTCCGCGAGCGCACGGACGTCGACGTCCTCGTCGAGGTCGCCGCCCGCAACCTCAACGTGGCGCGCAACGCCGGTATCGAACACGCGACCGGCGAACACGTCGCGTTCGTCGGCTACGACAAAACAATCGAACCGGGCTGGGTGGACGCGCTCGCGGCGGGCTTCGACGCCGGTAGCCGTGCCGGCGGTCGTGCGCACACCGTCGCCGAGGGGTATCCGCCACGCGACGGCGAGCGGGTCGGTGCCGTCACCGGACCGACACGGCGCGGGAACGAGGAGAGCGCGCCCGAATCGCGGACCATCGCGGGGCGGGAAGTGACCTACTTCGACGGCTCGAACGTGGCGTTCACCCGCGCGGCACTCGCGGATGCCGACGGGTTCGACGAGTACCTCGTGACGGGTGGTGCGCGCGACCTCGCCCATCGACTCGCCGCGCGCGAGTACGGCGTCCGCTGGGACGAGGGGATGGCCGTCGGCGATGGCGTCGAGCGCGACGTGGCGTCCGTCCCGCGAGCGATCTCGGACGGCGGCCGGACCGAGCACGACTGGCACTGGAAGTACCGCGCGCTCGCCTATCGCCTCGTCAAAAACTATGGGTTTCGGCCGACGACCGCCCGACGACTCTTCTCGCATGCGGGTCGGGACGCCCTCGCGGGCTTTGCTGGCGTCGTCCGCGGCGAGGCGACTCCGACGAACTGGGTCGGAAACGGCCGGGACGTCCTCTCGGGCAGTTTTCACGGGAACGGCTCGGGACTGGCCGCGCGCTGGCGCTCACGCGACCGACGCAACCCGAACGGGCTCTCCTCGCGGTCGGACCGCGCGGTCGCAGTCTACGACTGGCGCTGATTCGTCGAGTGATAAGCGCTCGCGTCGGTCGACGTGTGCCAGAGCGTACCGCTCGCGTCCGGCGCTTCTCCGATTCCGAGTAGCAGCTTTTATATAGAACCGCAAACGACCCACTGGTGAGGAATCCATTATGGCACAGCAACAGCGCATGGGTGGACAGCCGATGTTCATCCTGAGCGACGATTCGGAGCGCACACGAGGAAAGGACGCACAGAGTTCGAACATCGCGGCCGGCAAGGCCGTCTCGGAGTCCGTCCGGACGACCCTCGGCCCGCGAGGCATGGACAAGATGCTCGTCTCGGACGCCGGCGACGTCGTCATCACCAACGACGGCGCGACCATCCTCGGCGAGATGGACATCGAGCATCCCGCCGCTCAGATGATCGTCGAGGTCGCCGAGACCCAGGAGGACGAGGTCGGCGACGGGACGACCACGGCGGCGGTCCTCGCCGGTCAACTGCTCGCCAAGGCAGAAAACCTCCTCGACGACGACGTACACCCGACCACCATCGTCGAGGGCTATCACGAGGCCGCACAGCTCGCCCACGAGGCCGTCGACGACCTCGTGCTCGACGAGACGGTCGACGACGAACTCCTCCGGGGCGTCGCCAAGACCTCGATGACCGGCAAGGGCACCGGCGACGTCGGTGCCGAAGCGCTCGCCGACACGGTTGTCGAGGGGATTCGACAGGTCGAGGGCGACGGCGTGGCGCGCAACGACATCACCGTCCGCACCCAGACGGGCGCGAGTTCGAGCGCCACCGAGCTGGTCGAGGGCGTCATCTCCGAGGAGGAGCCGGTCCGCGAGGACATGCCGACGACTGTGGAGGACGCCTCGATTGCGGTGCTCGACGTCGAGTTCGATATCCGCGAATCGAACGTCGATGCCGAATACGATGTCCAGAGCGTCGATCAGTTGAACGCCGCCATCGACGCCGAGGAAGGTCAATTCAAGCAGTATGCCGACACACTCGCCGACCTCGATGTCGACGTGGCCTTCGTCACCGAGAGCATCGACGACCGCGCGGCCGCCTACCTCGCGGAAGAGGGCGTGCTGGCCTTCGAGAGCGTCGATGATGACGAGGCCAAATCAATCACGCAGGCCACCGGCGCGAGCCGCGTCGGGGCCATCGACGACCTCGAAACGGACGATCTGGGCAACGCCGAGCGCGTCAGCGTCGAGTCCTTCGCCGAGGACGACCTCGTCTTCATCGAGGGCGGCGCGGCCGCCGAGTCCGTGACGGTCTTCGCCCGCGGCGGCACCGAACACGTCACCGACGAACTCGAACGGGCGCTCCACGACGGGCTCGACGTCGTGACCGCCGCGCTCGATTCGGGCGGGGTGGTCCCCGGCGGCGGGGCAAGCGAGGTCGCCATCGCCGCCCACATCCGCGACCAAGCCGCGAGCATCGAGGGGCGTCGTCAGCTCGCCGTCGAGGCCTTCGCCGATGCGGTCGACGTGCTCCCGCGCACGCTCGCCGAGAACACCGGCATGGACGCCATCGACGCCCTCGTCGAGCTGCGAAGCCGCCACGACAGCGAAGGGCGGGCCGGCATCACCAGCGAGGGACAGACAGGAACCGTCGCTGACCCCGTCGAGGCCGGCGTGTTCGATCCCGTTGCTGTGAAACACGAGGCGGTCGAGAGCGCGACCGAGGCCGCGACGATGATCGCCCGCATCGACGACGTCATCTCCGCGGACAACTGACACAGCACCCTCGATTTTTGCGTCCGCGAGCGCTGCTCACTCGAACGACAACCGAACGGTATCGCCCACCGCGACACCGAAATCGCGCTCGCCACGGCCGCGATTGACCGCGAGTTCCACGTTTTCGTGACTCCCAACCGTGACGAGCCGTTCGCCGGGTTCGACGTGAGCGTACGACCGCGCGACCCGTATCGATTCGCCGTTCACTGCGACCGTGCCGCCGAATCGCCCCTTCAGCACCCGTCCCGGAACGTTCGTGATGGCGTTGCCGAACCCATCGACGACGAGCACCTCGCCCGCAATCGCGTCGTCTCGGTACTCGGGGTCGGAAAAACGAAATTCCTCGATGTCATCGACGGGCGTACAGCGGTCGAGGTCCGCGATGTTCTCGATACCCGCCTCGTGGACGGCGGCGGCCGCCGGGGCGAACACGTCTCGTCCGTGAAACGTCGAGCTTTCGGCGTCGCCGTCCTCGATTGCGAACGCTGCGATGTCGCCGCCATCGGCGAGTCGCCGGGCCGCCGGGACGAGCACACCGTTATCCGGTCCCACGAAAGCGTGGTCGCCCGCGCGCACGACGAGCGCCGCGCGGTCGGTACCGACGCCGGGGTCGACCACGACGAGATGCACACTGGAGGGAAAGTACGGCAGGACCTCCCGCAGCCAGAACGCCGCCGTGCGGACATCCTGTCGGGGAAAGTCATGGCTGACGTCGACCAGTCGCGCGTCCGTCTTCGAGAGGAGCACGCCCTTCATGGCGGCCGGGTAGGGCGTACCGAAATCGGAACTCAGCGTGAGCATGCTATTCGGGGTCGGCGGTGTCCGAGCGGTGCGGTCGGCGGTCGGGGGCACCGTCGGTCTCGCTCACCCGCTGGAGGCGCTCGATGCCGTCGATCTCCTCGACGATATCGACGACGGCGCTCGGGAGGAGTTCCTCCCAGCCCTCGTCGTCTATCATGCGCTCGCGGATTTCGGTTCCCTCCAGCTTCTCGCGTTCGAACATCGGCGACTGGCGCACCTCGACGCCCGCCTCCGAGAACAGCTGAATCACCAAGGGATTGTTCGAGTAGGCGATGTCGAACGCCGGCGACATGCTCTGGACGTGAGACACCCAGACGGCGTTCCTGTCGAGGTCCTCGATGGGCACCGGATAGATGACCAGTTCAGCGCCTTCGAGCGCTTTTGTTATCATCATGATACGCTCGCCGGCAGTGAAGGGATCGTGGCGCGTGTGTGAGTCGTCGGCGCTGCCGATGCCGAGGACGAGTTCGTCGACCTCGCCGGCGATGCGTTCGACCATGTGGTGGTGGCCGTCGTGGTAGGGCTGGAAGCGACCGATGTAAAACCCCCGCGTCATGTCCGTACCCGCGCCCCGCACATATATAAATCCGTTCGGTCGGCGGCGAGCGACGAATTGCAGCTCAGAGGACCTCATGCCAGTGGTTTTGGCACCGCGTGGTTGGCATCGGAGGGGAGAAAGTATATCAGTAAACGTGCCCTCTTCCCTACTGTTAGAGACAGTCATATGAGCAACGACACCGACACCGACGACGCGTTCCCGACCGAGTCCGAGGTCGACTCGGACGCGGAATCGGGGGCCGAGACGAACGTGCCGTCAGGGGAGGAACTCGGCAGCGACGTCGCCGAGGAAGCCATCATCGAGGGCCAAGAGGACGACCTGCTCGGCGGGCTGGATATCGAATCGACCGCCGACATCGAGATTCCGGAGCGACTCGTCGACCAGGTCATCGGTCAGGACCACGCCCGCGACGTGGTGATGAAAGCCGCAAAGCAACGCCGCCACGTCATGATGATCGGCACGCCCGGTACCGGGAAGTCGATGCTGGCGAAGGCGATGAGCCAGCTCCTGCCCAAAGAGGACCTGCAAGACGTCCTCGTCTATCACAATCCCGACGACGGCAACGAGCCGAAAGTCCGCACCGTACCAGGGGGAAAGGGCAAACAGATAATCGAGGCCCACAAGGAGGAAGCCCAAAAGCGCAACCAGATGCGCCAGTTCCTGATGTGGATCATCATCGCCATCGTGCTGGGCTACTCGCTCATCTTCGCCCAGCAGGTGCTCCTCGGGATTCTGGCGGCCGGCGTCATCTACATCGCGTTCAAATACAGTTCGCAAAGTACCGACGCGATGATTCCGAACCTGCTCATCGATTCGTCCGATACGCAGACCGCGCCATTCAAGGACGCGACGGGTGCCCACGCCGGCGCGCTGCTCGGCGACGTCCGCCACGACCCGTTCCAGTCGGGTGGGATGGAAACGCCGAGCCACGACCGCGTCGAGTCGGGCGCGATTCACGAGGCCAACAAGGGCGTGCTGTTCCTCGACGAGATCAACACGCTCGACATCCGCTCCCAGCAGAAACTGATGACGGCGATTCAGGAGGGGGAGTTCTCGATTACTGGCCAGTCCGAGCGCTCCTCGGGCGCGATGGTCCAGACCGAACCCGTCCCCACGGACTTCGTCATGGTCGCCGCCGGGAACCTCGACGCGATGGAGAACATGCATCCGGCGCTGCGCTCGCGCATCAAGGGCTACGGCTACGAGGTGTACATGGACGACACCATCGAGGACGAGCCGGAGATGCGCCGCAAATACGCGAGATTCGTCGCCCAAGAGGTCGACAAGGACGGCCGGCTGCCACACTTCACGCGCGAGGCCGTCGAGGAGATGATCCTCGAAGCCCAGCGCCGTGCGGGCCGGAAGGGACATCTGACGCTCAAGATGCGCGACCTCGGTGGGCTTGTGCGCGTGGCGGGCGACATCGCCCGCGCAGCCGACAAGGAGTTCACCGAACGCGAGGACGTCTTGGAGGCGAAAAACCGCTCGCGCTCCATCGAACAGCAGCTCGCCGATACGTTCATCGAGCGCCGCAAGGACTACGAGATGACCGTCGCACAGGGTGACGTCGTCGGCCGCATCAACGGACTCGCCGTGATGGGTGAGGATTCGGGTATCGTCCTCCCGGTGATGGCCGAGGTCACGCCTTCGCAGGGTCCCGGTGGGGTCATCGCCACCGGCCAGCTCAAGGAGATGGCCGAGGAGGCCGTGCAAAACGTGTCGGCCATCATCAAGAAGTTCTCCGACGAGAACATCTCGGAGAAGGACATCCACATCCAGTTCGTCCAAACCGGTCAGCAGGGCGTCGACGGCGACTCGGCCTCCATCACGGTAGCCGCCGCGGTCATCAGTGCGCTGGAGGATGTCCCTGTGGACCAGAACCTCGCCATGACCGGCTCGCTGTCGGTCCGGGGTGACGTGCTGCCCGTCGGTGGCGTGACCCACAAGATCGAGGCCGCAGCCAAAGCCGGTCTCGAACGGGTCATCATCCCGGCCGCGAACGAACAGGACGTGATGATCGAAGACGAGTACAAGGACCAGATAGAGGTCATTCCGGTCTCGCACATCAGCGAGGTGCTCGAAGTCGCTCTTGCTGGTGAGGGCGAGAAGGACGGGCTGGTCGAGCGCCTGAAATCCATTACCGGACAGGCGCTCGACCGACAGGTCGGCCAACAGGGCACCGGCAGCCCCAGCCCCCAATAGTGGCCCGGTGGGCGGTCTTCGCGGGGCTGACCGCCCTCGTTGTTTTCCTCTTGCTCGCGCTCGCGCGCGTTTCGCAGGTGACGAGCCGCGAGACCGTCGCGGAAACACAAACGGATGCGTCCGAGCGCCCGGAGCCAGCACGCCACCCGGAGGGCGAACCGGCATCGCTGTCGACCGGGCTACTGCTTGCAAACGTCGCGCTCTCGCAGGGACTGTTTCTCGTCGTGCTGCTCGGTAGCGCGTGGTATGCCCGGATTCCGCTCTCGGCACTCGGCGCGACGCCGGCGAACTGGCTGGGAGAACTCGCCGTCGGGGGCGCGCTCGGCATCGGACTGTATCTCGTCAACGAACTCGGCTCGCGCGCGGCCGAAGCGGTCGGTATCGAGGTACCCGACGGACTGCGCGAGTCGCTCGCACCCGATTCGATGGTGGGGTGGGTCGTCCTCCTCGCCGTCGTCTTGCCCACCATCGCCGTCTTCGAGGAGTTCCTCTTCCGGGCGGCACTCGTCGGCGCGTTCTCGACCGGCTTTTCGCTCTCGCCGTGGCTTCTGGCCCTGCTCTCGTCGGTAGCCTTTGCGCTCGGCCACGGCGCACAGGGCGCGCTCGGCATGGTCGTCACCGGCGGGCTGGGGTTCGTGCTCGCGAGCGCGTTCATCGTGACCGGGAGCCTGCTCGTGGTGGTCGTCGCTCACTACCTCATCAACGCGCTCGAATTCGCCGTCAACGAGGGTTCGCTTGGCTAATCGTCGAACGGTGCGACGGCATCGGCGTCGATCAACGCTCGAATCGTCGCATCGTCGTAGCCCGCCTCGGCGAGCAGTTCCGTAGTGTGCTCGCCGAGGCGAGGCGGGTAGTGGCGTATCGTCGTCGGCGTCCCCGAGAAGTGCATCGGGCTGCCCGGCATTGCGACGGTCCCTGCAGTGGGGTGCTCGATTTCCCGGTGCATATCGCGTGCCTGCACCTGTGGCGTCTCGAAGACGTCGGCCATGTCGTGGACGTCGCTCGCGGGCACGTCGTACTCGTCGAACAGGGCGAGCAGCTCGTCGGTCGCGTACTCGACGAGCTCGTCGGCCAGCAGGGAATCGAGCGCCTCCCGATTCGCCACCCGGTCTTCGTTGGTTGCGAATCGGGTATCGTCGGTCAGGTCCTCGCGGTCGAGCGCCGCACAGAAGTTCGCCCAGAGGTTCTCCGAACCGACCGCGACGACGACGTAACCGTCTGCGGTTTCGAAGGCCTGATACGGCACAATCGTCGGATGTTTGCTGCCCATCCTCGTGGGTGGGTCCCCGGTGGCGAAGTAGTTCGACGCCATGTACGTCATCCACGCTACCTGCCCGTCGAACAGGCTGATATCGATTTTCTGCCCTTCCGTACTCCCGAGTTCGCGTTCGAGCAGCGCCGCCAGAATCCCTTGTGTGGCGTACATCCCCGCGCCGATGTCGGCGATGGCGACGCCGACGCGGACGGGTGTCCGGCCTTCCTCACCGGTGATGCTCATCAGCCCGCCCTCCGCCTGCATGATGATGTCGTAGGCCGGGCGGTGGCTGTCGGGACCCCACTCGCCGTAGCCCGAAATCGAACAGTAGACGAGATTTGGATTTCCCTCGTGGAGGTCCGCGTAGCCGAGGTTCCAGTCGTCCATCTTCCCCACCCGGAAGTTCTCGACGAGCACGTCGGCCTCGCGGGCGAGCGTGCGGAACACCTCACGACCCTCTTCGGCGGCGAGGTTCAGCGCAATCGAGCGCTTGTTCCGATTGATACTCATGTAATATGCGCTTTCGTCAGAATCGCCGTAGCTCGGTGGCTGCCAGCTCCGCGTCTGGTCGCCGGTGTGTGGGCGCTCGACCTTGATGACCTCCGCACCGAGGTCGCCCAACTGCATCGTACAGAACGGCCCGGCGAGCACGCGCGAGGCATCCAACACCGTGAGGCCATCGAGCGGTCCGTCGTCTCCGTCGGCCTCGCGTGCTTCGCCGGTCATCGTCCCTCCATGAACGCGCTCGCCTGTGGCTCATCGGAGTCCGTGCGAACTTCGACCAACACTGGCTCGTCGCGCGCAACGGCCTCGGCAACGCGCTCTTCGAGGTCCGCCACGTCCTCGGCCCGCAGGGCGGTCATGCCCATCCCCTCGGCGACAGTCGGAAAGTCGATAGCGGCCGATGGCCAGCCGTAGGCTCCCGATTCGAGACCGTAGCTCCGTTCGGCCTCCTCGCTGATGATGGCGTAGTCGTCGTTGTTGAACACCACGACGGTTATCGGGAGGTCCTCCGCGACGGCGGTGTGGAGTTCGTGGACCGCCATCATCAGCCCGCCGTCGCCACAGAGCGCCAGCACTGGTTTTTCGGGATTGGCCAACTGCGCGCCGATGGCGGCGGGCAGCCCCGTGCCCATCGTCGCCCACGAGCCGGGGTTGACGTAGCGGCGCGGGCCGCAGGCCTCGAAGACGTTGAGCGCCCACACTCGGAAACCGCCCGCGTCGGCGCTCACGACGGTTTCGTCGGGAATCGCGCGGCGAATCGCTCGGAGGCAGGCGACCGATGTCGGCGGTTCACGGTCGCAGAGGTCGGCGATGCGCTCGTCGTAGGCACTCCTGACGGCTGCGACTTCTTCGGCTCCGTCCCAGCCCGCCGCATCCCCATCGAGATTGCTCGCCAGCGCGTCGAGGGTCGCACGTGCATCGGCGACGATGGCAACAGTGGGACTGTAGCCGGTGCCGATGTCGTTCGCGTCGAGCGTGACGTGGATGAGGTCGTCGGGCAGCGGTGCCGAGAAATTCCGGGTGGCGACGGCATCGAGGTCCGAGCCGACGACGAGCGCGGCGTCCGCCGTATCGAGCCGGTCTTCGAGTTCCGGGCTGGCGCTGCCCGAGAGCGTCCCCAGCCGGAGCGGATGGTCCCCACTTACGACGCCCTTTCCCTTGTAGGTCGTCACGACCGGCGCGCTCAGGGTCTCGGCGACCGATTCGAGTTTCGCGGTGGCCCCCGAAGCTCTGACGCCACCGCCGACGACGATGATTGGCTTGTCCGCCCCGTCGAGCACCCCGGCCGCCTCGGCGACATCGTCGGGCCGAGTGATGGACGTGGTGTCGTACTCGCCCGGCGACGCAACCGCCACGTCCTGTGTGAGGAAATTTTTCGGGATGCCGACTCGCACCGGACCTTTCGGTGGCGTCTCCGCGACCGCAATCGCGCGGTCGAGTTCGGCGGCGGCCGCCTCGGGTGTTTCGACCAGCAGATTCTCCTTCACGACGTTGTCGTAGGTGTCCGGCGGCGTCTCGTGGATGGCGTCGCCGCCGCGGCGTTCGGGTTCGGTCTCGATGGCGATGTGGAGAAGGGGCGTACAGTCGTTTTTGGCGTTCTTCAGCCCGTTCATCGCGTTCATGTCACCCGGACCGGGAACGACGATGGTCGCCGCCGGTCGGCCGCTCGTCTCGGCGTAGCCCCACGCCTGCTGGGTAACGGCGGTCTCGTGGCGCGCGACGACGTATCGGACGTCCGCCGCACGGTCGATGCCGTCGTTCAGCGGGAGCGACTGCTTGCCGGGAATCCCGAAGACGGTATCGATACCGTTCGCTCGCAGACGCTCGACGACGGCGGTGCTGACGTGCATGATAAATCCACCGCGTCCGGGGATAAAAACCGTCCCTTAGCCCATCGAGTCCGACTGGTCGTCGTGAACCGCACGATGGGGCGTGATTCGCGGGCCGCGCGCCCCCGGTTCGACGGTCGCCGAAACGCCGAACACCTCCCGCAGGAGACCCTCGGTGACGATTTCGTCCGGCGGGCCGCGCGCGTAGATGTCGCCGTCATCGAGTGCGAGCATGTACTCGGCGTACCGGGCGGCCTGATTGATGTCGTGGAGGACGAGTACCACAGTCACGTCGCTGTCGGTCCGCAGCCGCTCGATGATGTCCATCACTTCGAGTTGATGGTGGAGGTCGAGGAACGTCGTCGGCTCGTCCAACAGGAGGACCTCGGTCTCTTGGGCGAGCACCATCGCGATCCACACGAGCTGTTTCTGGCCGCCGCTCAACTCGCCGAGGTCCCGGTCGCGGAGGTGCTCGACGCCGGCGAGCGAGAGGGCGCGCTCGACGGCCGCCTCGTCCTCCTCGGTGCGCGACTCGAAGACGCCACGGTGGGGATAGCGCCCGTGCATGACGAGGTCTTCGACCGAAAGGCTCGCTGGCGAGGCGTTTTCCTGTGCGAGCAAGCCGAGCTTCCGGGCGAGTTCCTTGCTTTCGAGGGACTGAACCGCCCGCCCATCGAGTCTGACGACGCCGGCCTCGGGTTCGAGTTGGTTGGCCAGTCCACGAAGCAGCGTGCTCTTGCCCGACCCGTTCGGACCCACGAGCGCCGTCACTCGATTTTTGGGTATCGACACCGATTCGCCGTCGATGACCGGTCGCTCACCTCCCGAATAGCCGAGCACCAGCTCCTCGGCGACCACCTCACAGTTGCGCTCGTCGCTCTCGGCGGGCGATTCGCCCCCACCTGCCAGCGGTCTCGACGAATCGCCCCGTTCGATGAGCGTTCCACCGTCGGCTACCGGCTCGTCATCGTTCATCGGCGCTCACCTCCGCTCAGCCGCTCGCCACCCGGTCCCGGCGAGGTCGTGTCGGGCCGAACGACGGGAGGAGTCGGCCTCATATCTATTTAGGCTACCCTAAAGCGGATAAGCGTTTCCGTTGCCAGCGGGTCGTCAGATTTCGCCAATGGAGCCTTTTTTCCGCATGAGATAGAGGAAATACGGGCCGCCGACGAGACCAGTCACGATGCCGACAGGAATCTGGACGGGGCTGAGCGCGAGGCGCGCACCGACGTCGGCGGCGACGACCAGCGCCGGGCCGGCGAACACGCAGCCGACGACCAGCCGCTTGTAGTCGCTGCCGACGATTGTCCGCACGATGTGGGGAACGATGAGTCCGACGAACCCGACGATACCCGCGACCGCGACGCTCGCGGCGGCGGCGACGATGGCGACGGCGGCAAGCGCGAACCGAACGCGCTCGACACTCATGCCGAGCGACCTCGCCGTCTGTTCGCCGAGGAGCAGGACGTTGAGCTGGCGAGCGCCGATGAGCGCCAAGCCGACGGCGACTATCGTCCACGGAAGGATTATCCTGACCTGTGCCCAGTCGGTGCCGGTCAGCGAGCCGGTCGTCCACGCGAGCGCCTCCTGGACCACCCCGAGGTCGTCGGCGAAGAAGAAGAGTCCCTGTTGGAGCGAGCGAAAGACCATATCGACGATGACGCCAGCGAGCACCAGTCTGACAGGGGAGGTCCCGCCCTGCCACGCGATGGCGTAGACGATGAGAAACGCAATCGCGCCGCCGACGGCGGCGAACAGCGGGACGAACGCGCTGAAACTGGAGAAAACGACGAGCGTGAGCAGGATGGCGAGTCCCGCGCCCGAACTCACGCCCAGGATGAAGGGGCTGGCGAGTTCGTTTCTGGTGACGGCCTGAAAGATGGCCCCCGAGACGGCGAGGTTCATCCCGACGAACGCGCCGACCAGCACTCGGGGAAGGCGGATGTTCCAGACGATGAGGCTTCGTCGTCCCATCTCGGGGATTTCGCCGCCGAGCAGGAACGCCGACAGCGCGTTCGGATTGAGGATGACGTCGGGGTTGAACACCGCAGCCCACGCCTGTGTGATCGACATCGAGTACGCGCCGAAGCTCACCTGCACGAGACCGGCGAGTACGACGATGGCGAGGCTGGCGAGACAGAGCGTCACGAGCGAACCATCGACCCACGCGAAACGACGGTCAGAGTCGACGGTGGCGTTGGGGTGTTCGTTGCCGGCCATATCAGAGGGGACTGGTCACGACGTCTTCCCTTGTACGATGTTGCCGACGCGACGGCGGTCGAAGAGTTCCTTCGAGACGCCATAGACCTGCTGCGCGGCGCGTTCGGTCAGCACGAGGTTCGCAATCGGTCCCTGATAGAGCGGCCCACCGCGATAGACATCGCCGTTCTTGACGGCGGTCAGCGCGCTGGCGACCTCGTGGTTTTGGAGGAACTGCACCACCGTGTTCTGGAACTGTTTGGCGGTCTGGTCCTCGTGACCGCGCAGGAGCAGTATCTCGGGGTCGATTTCGAGCAGCGTCTCGAAGTCGATTGACGCGCGCGAGCTGTGGAAGTCCTTCACGCTGGTCTCGGCGAGCGCGTCCCGAACCTTGAGGTCGCGCCACTGCTTGAAGCTCGTCCCCTTGTTGATGAGATAGGGCAGGAACGAATCGGGCTGGTTGCCCGAAGCCCACAGGATGGCGACCGCGGGACGTTTGTCATTCGGCGGGACGATACCCGACAGTTGTGACTGCATCTCCTCGTGGAGCGCACTGAACGCCTCGTAGCGGCCCTGCCGTTTGAACACCCGT
The DNA here is from genome assembly GCF_051195015.1 of Halococcus sp. AFM35. Taxonomy (NCBI): domain Archaea; kingdom Methanobacteriati; phylum Methanobacteriota; class Halobacteria; order Halobacteriales; family Halococcaceae; genus Halococcus; species Halococcus sp. AFM35. Next base: position 1,416 of record NZ_JBNTJU010000005.1, on the reverse strand, counting down.
GCGAGTTTGCCGAAGGCCTCGTAGAGGGTGTAGTACCGATAGCTCTCGTGCCAGCCGTACTGACGCGAGAAGATGCTGTTGGCGAAAAACGGGGCGACGTTCTGGGTGATTTCGTCGATGTCGGCCTGCTTCCAGCCCTTGGCGCGATTCAACAGGAAGTTCGGGTCCTGGACGTGGATGTCGCCGCCGAGTTGGTAGTACGCTTCCTTGCTCACGCCACCGCCGTCGCCGAACAGGCGCGTCATCCCGGATGTGTCCACCGAGAGACCGGGGATGTCGTCGTAATACTGGGTGTGGTAGCGCTCGGGCAGCCAGAGCGCCTTCGGCGGCTCGACGCCGAGCGCAGCGCCCATGTCCGCCCAACTGCCGTTGTTCGCCACCCACGTCTGCGGGACGCCCTCGAAGGTGACCTCACCCATCGGGGCCATCGAGACGCTGTAGGAACCACCCGTATCGGTTCCGCTCGCCGTCGTCGAGTCGGTGTCCGCCCCCGAACCCGCAGCAGTCGTCTCGCTACTGTTGCCGTCAGTCGCGTTCCCGCCGCCGGCACAACCGGCCAGCAGCGCACCGACCGTCGCCGTCGCACCGGTCAGGAAGCGTCGTCGTCGCATGTGGATTTAGGCTCGCCGAAAAGAGGTTAAAGCCTTCCGGTTTCGGCTCGCCTAAACAGGTGCAACGTTACGCGGTGCCGTTGATGATGCGTGCGAGCCTCCCGCGGTCGAACAGCTGGTCGTCGGCGGGAATCTCCGGATACGGATTGCCGCTCGTGTAGTCGGGCCACTCGCCGAACTGGTCGGGGTAGAGCTGTTTTGCGGTCATCTCCAGCTGGAAGAGGTTCATGATCGGTCCCTGATAGCGCATCCCGGACGGATAGAGACGGTCGTTTCGGATGGCGGCGAGTTTCCGTCCGGCCGGCTTGTTCGTGATGCGGTTTCGTACCTCGCTCAAATCGTGTTTCGAGGACATGCTCCAGAGGTGGAGAATCACGTCCGGGTCGGCTTCGAGCATGGCCTCGTAGCCGACTTCACCCCAGAGGCTCGACCATTCCTGTCGGGCGAAGGCGTCTCTGGCCCCAAGCGGACGGGTGTCGGCCAGCCAGTAGCCGGGCCGATTGAGATGGTAGGTGTAGAAGGCGCTGTTGTCCTCGTTGAGCGTGACACGGACGGCAGTCGGTCGCTCCTCCGTCGGCGGGAGGTTCGATTGAATCGTCGAGAGGACACTCGAATGCATCCTCTTGAGCTTCCGGTAGCGTTCCCGCTCTCGGAGCACCTGTGCAATCTTCTCGAACAAATCCCAGAGCGAATAGTATTGATAATTCTCCCGGTAGGACTGTGGCGGTTCTCGACTTGGCAACTCTTCTCTACGCTCGCTGACTGGTCAGCGAGCAGTAGGTAGTGATATCGAATAGCGGTTCCC